>NZ_JBEXMH010000022.1:0-130884 GCF_040610415.1 Amycolatopsis sp. NPDC004079
GGGGTCTGCGGGGGCACCGCTGTTGTACTTCGTGCCCGTCGGGCCCCCCGCCCGGCCCGGCTTCCAAACCCCCGGGGCCGGGCTGCGGGGGCCGACGAGGCCGCACCCCTCGGAACGGCGGCCTCGTCGCCGACCTGGACCCGGTCAGCCGTGGTATCCGGCCACGATCTTCGTGAACGCGTACTTCGGCTGCGAGATTCCGCTGCACTCCCCGCCGCCCGAGCAGTCCCGGTTGGTCGCCCAGAAGGTGAACCGGCCCAGGTGGTGGCTGGTCGCGTAGTCGCGGATCGCGGTGAAGTCGGCCACCGAGACGACCTCGCCGGCGTTGTCCGCCTTGCCGTTCATCGACGACAGGCCCGCGTGCCGGTACGCCGTGGCGCTGTCCCAGCCGAACGTCGACTTCAGCTGTCCCGCGAGACCGTCCACCGCGGACTTCGTCTTGCCCGCCATGTCGCCGCCGCTGGAGAAGTCGAACGGCATCACCGACCACACGTCCACCGGCGCGCCGATCGCCTTCGCCTGCTTGATCAGCCGCTTGCCCCAGTCGTTCGGGCCGGACGTCTCGGTCCCGATGGTGATCACGACGCGCACGCCCGGGTTCTTCTGCTTCGTGATCTTGACCGCGTTCAGGATCCGATCCTGCACCGTCGCGTTCTCGAACTCGTCGGTGTTCTCGATGTCGAGGTCGATCGCCTTGAGCCCGTACGCGTCGATCACCTTCTGGTACGCCCCCGCGAGCGCGCTGGCCGACGAGCATTTCGCGCCCAGTTTCGTGCCGGACCAGCCGCCGAAGGACGGGATGACGTCGCCGCCCGCGTCGCGGATGCTCTTGATCAGGGTTTTGTCCGAGCCGGTCAGCGAACGGTCGCCGTCCCACTTCGGGTTGCACGAACCGTCCGACAGCATGAAGGCGAGCGTGAACGTCTTGATCCCGGTCGCGGACATCGCCGCCGACGCGCTGGTCTGCCCCGCCCACTGGTACAGGTACGGCGAAGCGAGAACCGGGTCCGGAGCCGCCGCGAGCTGCGGGGCAGACGCGGGCGCGGCCGTGGCCACCCCGGCTGCGGTCGCGAGAGCCGCCCCTGCCGCCGCCGCGAGCGCGGCCAGCCGACGCACTGATTTCATCGTGTTCCTCCCACGGGCACCACGGAACACCTCCGGTTTGAGGCGGCGGGATCAACCCGGGAGGAGTGCACCCGGAAGGGTGCCGTCACACACTGGACTAGACCAAATCAGCGTGTCAAGAGCCACAGCCCGAACGGCGCACCGAGCGGGAAACGGTGCGCCGCGCCGGGTTTATCCCCCGCCCGGGTGGGTCCGAAAGTCAGGACCGGCCGGCGGCGGTCCCCTCGCCGAGCCCGTCGGAGAAGTCGTGGTCCCGGGTTTCCGGCAGGCCCAGCACGCACACGAAGCTCAGCACCCCGAGCGCCACCAGCACCAGCGAAACCGGCACTGTCGAACCGGTCGACGCCCACAGGTTCGTCGAAATCAACGGCACCACCCCGCCGCCGATCACCCCCGCCACGCTGTACGCGATGGACGCACCGGAATACCGGTACCGCACCCGGAACAGCTCCGGCAGGAACGCGCCCATCGGCCCGTACAGCATCGCGAAGCACGCCAGGCCGCCGACAAAGCCGAGCGTCAGCAGGACCGGGTTTCCCGTCTGCAGCAGAGCGAACAGCGGAAATGCCCACACCACAACGGAAACCGCGGCCGCCGCGCTCAGCCGTCGGCGGCCCCACTGGTCGGACTTCATCGCGAACACCAGCGTCGCCACGCCCATCACCGTGGCCGCGATGAGCAGGCCGATCAGGACAGTCTTGCGCGGGATGCCGAGGGTGGTCGTCGCCAGTGAAAGACAGAAAGTCGTCACCGTATAGAAAAGCGCGTGCGCGAGCACGAACGACAGCGTCGACAGCACCAGAACTCGCGGCTGTTTCCGAAGCAGCTCGAACAACGGGACTTTCGCCTGTTCGGCCTTGTCCAAAGCAGCTTGGAAAACCGGCGTCTCGGCGATCTTGATCCGGATGCAGAAACCGACTGCCAGCAACACCGCGGAGAACAAGAACGGCAGCCGCCAGCCCCAGGACAAGAACTCAGCGGGAGGGAGCACCGCGTCCAGCACCAGGAACAGCAGGTTGCCCAGCACGAATCCGATGGCCGGGCCGAGCTGCGGGAACGCGGAGTACAAGCCGCGTTTGCCCGGCGGCGCGTACTCGGTCGACATCAGCACCGCGCCGCCCCATTCGCCGCCGAGGCCGATGCCTTGCACGAAACGCAGTACCACCAGCAGGATCGGTGACCAGAGGCCGAGCGTGCCGTATCCCGGGACCAGTCCGACGGCCACTGTGGACAGTCCCATCACCAGCAGCGACGTGACCAGCATGGACTTGCGGCCGATCCGGTCGCCCCAGTGTCCGAAAAGGACCGCGCCGACCGGGCGCGCGACGAACCCGACCGCGAAGGTGCCGAGCGAGGCCAGCACCCCGGCGGTCGAGGAGAAGGTCGGGAAGAACACCTTCCCGAACACCAGCGCCGCCGCGGTTCCGTAAATGTAGAAATCGTAGAACTCGGGTGGCGGTGCCGATGAAACTGGCGGTGGCGATGCGCGACACGTCGGCCCGCGCGGGTGCGGTCATTCCGGCTCCCTGTTCTCCCCTGCGGCTCCGTGCCGCCCCGGGGAGAATATCGGGTCACGCGTCGCCGGGCAGTTCCTCCATTTTCCGCTGCAGCTTGTTCATCCCGCCGAGCCAGCGGTCGGTTTGGGTGGCGCGCAAGGCATAGAACTCGGCGACCTCGGCGTGCGGCAGCACCAGGAACCGGTTCTCGGCGATGGCGGCGAACAGCGCGTCGGCCACCTGCGGCGGGTCGATCGCGGACGCGCCCATCAGCAGTTTGCCGCGTTCGCCGGTCTCCTCCAGCATCGCGGTGCGCACGCCCTGCGGGCAGATCGCCTGCACGCTGATCCCGCGGTGCCGGTACGTGGCCGACAGCCATTCCGCGAACGCCAGCGCACCGTGCTTGGTCACCGAATACGGCGCCGAGCCGAGGCTGGTGAGCACGCCCGCCGCGGACACCGTCGCGACGAACCGGCCCTCGCCGCGCTCCAGCCACGCCGGCAGCAGCAACCGGGCCGCGCGGACGTGCGCCATCACGTTGACGTCCCACGCCAGCGACCACGCGTCCTCGTCCGCGTTGGCGTCGCCGAACGGCGCGACCCCGGCGTTGGCACAGAAAACGTCGATCTCGCCCAGCGTTTCGCGGGCGGCCGTGATCAGGTCCGCCACGCCGGATTCGCTTGCCACGTCCCCGGCGAACGCCGTACCGCCGACCTCCGCCGCGACCCCGGCCGCGCGGTCGCCGTCGAGGTCCGCGACGACAATGCGGGCACCGTCCGCGGCGAACCGACGTGCCAGCGCCGCTCCGATCCCGCCACCACCGCCGGTGATGACGACCCCGGCGCTCACAGGCCGCCGCCGAGCGTCACGCCACCGTCGAGAACGACCGTCTGCCCGGTCATCCAGCCCGCTTCGCTGGACAGCAGGAACGCCACCGCGCCAGCGATGTCCTCCGGCACGCCGAGCCGCTTCAGCGGATACGACGCCGCGACCTCTTCCTCACGACCTTCGTAAAGCGCGGTCGCGAACTGCGTCTTGACCACCGCCGGAGCCACCGCGTTCACCCGGATATTCGGGCCGAGTTCGCCGCCGAGTTCCTGGGTGAGCCGGATCAGCGCGGCCTTGCTGACGCCGTACATGCCGATGCCCGGCGAGGTGCGGATGCCCGCGATCGAGGCGACGTTGACCACCGACCCGCCGTGCTCGCCCATCCACGCGTCCCGCGCGACGCGGATCCACGACAGCGGCGCGACCACGTTCACCGCGAAGATCTTGGCCGCCGCGGCCGGGTCGATGTCCACCATCGGGCCGTAAACCGGGTTGATGCCGGTGTTGTTGACCAGCATGCCGAGACTGCCGAACCTCTCGACCGCGGCGGCGACCGCCTCCTGCTGGTGCGCGGCGTCGTCGGCCTTGCCGGGCACCGCGACCGCGACGTCCGGCCCGCCGAGCAACTCGACGGCCTCGGCGAGCGGCTCCGGCTTGCGCGCCGTGATGACCACCTTGGCCCCGCGCTCGACAAGCCCCTTCGCGATGGCCAGCCCGATCCCCCGGCTGGCCCCGGTGACCAGGGCAACGCGATCCTTGAACGACTCCACCACACCGTCTCCTTGTCCGCCGCTGGACAGCCACCGCTAAGCGGCCGCTTAGTCGCAGGATAACGGCGCAGCCCTCGGATGCAACCTCGGGAGGCGACATCGGCGGTCACAACACAGCGAGTCAACGGCGGGCCGACCGTGCGTATCCGCCAAACCTCGCCAGGACGGCCCGGCAGACTCGGTCGCGCGCCGACGAGTCCCCTCATCGGCGGCCGCCGCCCTTGGTTACGCTTTCGCAGGTGACCACAGGGATCGAGCCGTCCGCTCCTGTCTCGCGGAAGACCGCCGCCCCGCGCAGCGCTGCTGTCCGGCGGGCGGCGGTGTATCTGACGCTGGCGACCGCGTCGCTGATCAACTTCATCTCGTACGCGCCGCTCGACGTGCGCGCGCACGAGAAAGCTTGGGGCGACGCGCTCAGCTACTACGCCATGTCCGAACACACCGGGGCGCAGGTCGACAACCCGTTCGCGCTCAGGATGCTCAGCCCCTGGCTGGTGCATCTGGCGAACAAGGTGACAGGGCTTTCGCTCGATGTGTTGTGGCTCGGGTTCACCGCCGTGGTCACGCTCGCGTGCACCGTGGTGTTCTTCGAATTCTGCTGGCGGCACCTCAACCTGCACCTGTTCACCTCAGTGCTCGCGGCGATCGCCCTCTCTTGCACGTTCTGGTACGCCCCCTACGCGTTCAGCAACCCTTTCCTTGTCGACCCGCTGAACAATCTGCTCTACCTCATCGCGTTGTGGCTGTTGTTCAAGCGCAAACTGCCGCTGTTCACCCTCGTCATCATCGTCGGCACCATCAACAAGGAGACCACTCTTCTGCTCGCCCCGCTGTACCCGCTGTTGGCCTGGACACGGTCGCGGTCACTGCGTGATCGCCAAGTGCTGTTCGGCGTGCTCGCAACGGCAGTCGCGGCGCTGGCGTATGCCGGTTTCCGCCTGTGGGCACAGAATTTCATCGGGGGCAGTTACAGCTTCGGCAGCGGTCAGGGCAACCAAAGCCTCGCCTCGAACATCGTCTTCGCGCTGTCGTCGAACAAACGCAGCGAGCACGCCGCGCTTTTCGATACGTTCCACTTCTTCTGGATCATCTTCGGCTACGGGCTCTACCGGCTGTACCGCCAGCGAGGCCCGCTCAACCCGCTGCTCGTATCCAGCGTCTACCTGGCACTCTGCTGCTTGGCCGGGCGGATGGTCGCCACCGACACGCAACGGGTATTCGTCATGCTCGCGCCCCTGGTCATCGGCGTGGTCGCGGTTACCCTCGACAATCAGCGCAGCGATATCCGACGCTTTCTCGTCGGCGTTCTTGCCTTTCTTTACATCGCGCTCAATCTGCGACTCGTGCCCGACGACACGAAATTCCTGGTCGAGATCGGCGGCCTCATCCTCTTCGCCGCTCTGATCTATTCGCAGTCCTGGCTCCCGCGAGGCCGTCCGAAAACGGCCGTTCAATCGCAGGGTCACTGCTAGCGCAACTGGTCCAAGGTGCGCTCGACGTTGCGGCGAGTGGCCAGCGCGGCGGCCTCCGCGTCACCGGCCTCGATGGCGGCTAGCAGGCCGTGGTGGGCCTGGTGCAGGTCGTCCGCGCTGGTCTCGGCGGTGTCCAGGGTGGTGACGTCGGCGGAGACCGCGCGCATGGCGTCCAGGAAAGAGTCGAACACGTCGATCAGCACCGGGTTGTGCGCGGCCAGCACGACTGCCCGGTGGAAGGCGAGGTCCGCGTCGAGCAGTTCCGGGAGTGAATCGGCTCGGTCGCGGGCCGCCAGCGCCTTGCGGAGCGCCTTCAGGTCGGCGGCGGTGCGGCGGGTCGCTGCCAAACTTCCCGCCTCGACCTCCAGTGCGACGCGGACCTCGTACACGTCGATCGCCGCGGCCGTGCGCAGCTTGCGGTCCAAATCGGACAGTGGGGTCGCGGACGCGACGTAGGTGCCCGAGCCCTGCTGGGAGTACAGCTGACCGGCGGAGATCAGAGCCCGTACTGCCTCCCTCGCGGTGGACCGGCCGACGCCGAGCAGCTTGCTCAGCTCGACCTCGTTGGGCAGCTTGGCCCCGACCGGCCACTCGCCCTCGCCGATCAGCCTGCGCAGTTCCGCCGTCGCCGCGTCGACCAAGGAGGTTCGCTGCACCGACCGGACCGTCATGTCGCATTCTCCTCTCCGCCTGGTGCCCGGCAATATATCAGGTCACCAGCTCCTCAGATGACTTCTCAGCCGGCTGAACAGGCAGGACACGGTCGCGCAGCCGGATGGCGAACACCACGGCGACGCAGAACACCGCGAGCACCGAACCGAGGGTGAACCGCAGGCCCTCGGCGTCGGCCAGCCAGCCGAACAGCGGCGAGGTCAGCCCGCCGACCGACATGGCCAGGCCGAGAGTCAGCCCGCTGGCGGTGCCGGGCCGCGTGGGCAGGTAGTCCTGCGCGAGAGTCACCTGGTTGGCGAACGGCAGGAACATGGCCAGCCCCAGCAGCACGGTGCTGAGTTCCAGCACGGGATAGTTCGGGCTGAACACCACTCCGGCCAGCGCCGGAACGCCCAGCAGGTATCCGGCCCTGATCGGCGTCAGGCGGCCGAACCGGTCGCCGAGCCAACCGCCGAGGACAGTGCCCGCCGCACCGGCCAGCGTGAACGAGGTCAGCGTGACCGCCGCGACCGCGGTCGAGGCGTGCAGTTCGCGGATCGCGTACAACGAAAGCAGCGAACTCACTGTCACGTAAGGGATCGACCACCCGACGGTCGCCGCGACGAGTCTGCCGAAGGCCCGCCAGTCATCCGAAATGTCTACTGTGGACGCTCTAGCCGCACTTCCGGGAGCGCCAAGCGCATTGCGACGGTTGAGCAGCCACAGCAACGCCATCACCACGGCCGGGACCGCCAGCAAGTAGGTCCCCGACAGGCCGAGCGAGCCGACGACCGCGGTGACGAGCGCGGGAGCGAGCGAGCTGCCCAGCGTGCCGCCCACCGAGAACAGGCTCATGGCCCGCTGCGACCTGCCGCCCGCCGCACGGGCCTGGTTGGTGGCGGGCGGATGGTAGGCGGCCACCCCGATTCCGGCAATGGCGACGCAGATCCAGGTGGCCAGGTACCCGTTCGCGAAACCGGCGCCGGCGATTCCGGCGGCAGCCACGAGGAAACCCAGTGGCGCCAGCCAGGAGCGTCCGGACCGGTCCACGATCATCCCGAACACCGGTTGCACCACGCTGGACAAACCCGTTGCGGCCAAAGCGATTCCGGACACCGCCGCGTAGCTGTAGTGGCGCTCGCTCATCATGAACGGCAGCAGCGCGGGCACCGCGCCCTGGTACAGGTCGTTGACGACATGGGTCCCGGTCAGGAAACCCAGTTGAGCCTTCTTCATCGCTTCGCCCGCTCCAGTTGTGCCGCAACGGAAATGAGGGTCGTCTCGGCGCCGTAGCGTCCGGTGAGCAGCACGCCGGCGGGCAGCCCGCCGGGTGTCCGGAGCGCCGGGACGGTCAGCGACGGCTGGCCGGTGATGTTGGCCAGCGGGGTGAGCGGGTGAAACTCCAGCATGTTCTCGAAGGTCTGCGCGGGATCGTCGTCGACGAGGCCGCCCACCAGCGGCGGCAACGCGGCCGTGGCGGAACTGAGGACCACGTCGAACCGGTCGTAGCGGGAGGCGATGCGGCGAGCGGTGGCCTGCATCGACACCAGCGCGGACATGAAGGTCACCGCGTCGTAGCCCCGGGCTTTCTCCCGCAGCCAGCGGGTCAGCGGCAGCAGGTCCTGCTCCCGCTCGGCGGGAACCGGCACCGAGCAGGCGAGCAGCGACCACACGACGGCGAACTCCTCGCGATAGTCGTCCGGATCGGTCGGCGCGGCGTACGCCACGTCGTGTCCCAGATCCGCGAGCAGCGCGACGGTGTCTTCGCACGCCCGGCGGCACCACGGGTCGTCGCTCGCCGATCCCCGGATTACGCCGATTCGCAACCGGCCGGGGTCCCGTTCGGCACTGTTCGCGAAGTGCCCGGCCGGCACCGGCGGCAATTGATGCGTGTCGCCGGGGCGCACGGTGCTCATCGCGTCCAGCAGCAGTGCGGCATCCGCGACCGTCCGGGCGATCGGACCCGCGGTGGCCAGCCCGGCCGAATCCGGGCCGGGAGCGGGGCTCACCCTGCCTCTGGTCGGCTTGATCCCCACCAGCCCGCAGCACGCGGCGGGGATCCGCACCGAGCCGCCGCCGTCGCTGCCGTGCGCCGCCGGGGCCAGTCCCGCCGCGACCGAGGCGGCGGCCCCGCCACTGGACCCGCCCGCGGTACGGGTGAGGTCGTGCGGATTGCGGGCCGCGCCGAACACTGTCTCGGTGTAGGAGGAGCAGCCGAACTCGGCCGCGTTGGTCTTGCCCAGCACCACCATGCCCGCCCGGCGCACCTGCGTCACGACCGCCGCGTCCACCTCGGCCACCCGGTCCGCGAAGACCTTCGATCCGGCCGTGTACCGCAGGCCTTTCACCGGGCACGTGTCCTTCACCGAAACGGGCACCCCGCACAACATCGGCAGGTCCCGCACGCCGGACCGGACCAGCGCTTCCGCCTCGCGCGCGGCCGCGAGCGCCCCCTCGTGGTCCACGGCGAGGTAAGCGCCGATCCGGTCGTTGTCGCGGTCGATCCGGGCCAGGTACTCCTCGGCGAGCTCCACCGGGGACACCTCGCGCGCCCGCACCGCCGCCGCCAGCGCGGCCAGCGTCAGATCAGTCATCCCAACTCCTCATGTCATCTGAGGACTTGGACGGTAGCCGAGGCGATGGAGTGAGGCAACCCTTACTATGCCGAACACGGCAGTGAGCCATTCGCCCCGGCAAAAGATCAGATGTAAAGTTCACCCCAGACGGCTCAGGGAAACCGCTCCCGAACCTCGCCGAGAACGGGCAGATCCGCCCTGGATTGCTTTACCAACAGTCACTTCCTCACCGCCAAGCACCACCCGGAGTCCTCCTTGACGGCCGCTGCACCCTCCTGCATAGTCTCCTAGACATCGGATGTCCTGGCGCTCAGGGCCTGCGATGCCTGGTCAAGGAGGACCTGAATGGCGAACCGCCGGCTTCTGAGCATCGTCCTGTCCGCCGTCGCCGGGTTAGGCGGAACGCTCGCCCTCGGCCCGCCAGCCGCCGCGAGCGGGCCGCCGCCGATGGCGGTTTACGCCGCTCCAGGCGTTGCCGCTCCGCCCGGAAATCCCTGCACCCGGCCGCGGCCGTGCTCGCTTCCTCAGGCGCAGCAACGGGTTCGGCACCTGCTCGACACCGGCGTCGGCAACCACCGGGACATCGTCGTGCAACTGGCTGGCGGCACCTACTACCTCGCCGCTCCCCTGGCGTTCGGACCGCAAGACTCCGGGCGCAACGGCCACACCGTGACCTGGCAACCGGCGACCGGCGCGGCCGTGACGATCAGCGGCGGCCGACCACTGCGTCCGGCGTGGCAACCCACGGCGCCCGGCAGCAAGATCGTGACCGCGACCGTCCCGGCGGGACTGGACTTCGACGGTCTGTTCGTCAACGGGCAGCGCCAGGTCCTGGCCCGCTACCCGAACTACGACCCGAACGCGGCCCGGCTCCAGGGCTCGACCTCGCTGGCCGACCTCGAGCGGGAATCGGCGAAATGGTCGGACCCGTCGACCGCACTCGTGCGCGCGATGCATTGCGGCGACTGGGGTTCTGTCTCGTTCACCGTCAGCGGGCGCACCGGCGACGGGCTCGCTCTGCACTACGTCGGCGACAACAACCGGCCGCAGGACTGCGGGCTGACGAAGGGCAACGGGCCCGGCCGGATCGGGCCCGCGATGGCCGAGAACGTCAAGGAGGAACTGGACGCGCCCGGCGAGTGGTACTACGACCGGGCGAGCGGCCAGCTGCTCTACTACCCGCCGGAGGGAACCGACCTTTCCGCCGCGACGGTCGAAACCGCGGAACAGAACCAGCTGATCACGATGACCGGGACGGCGGCGGCCAACCCGGTCCACGACATCGCCCTGCGCGGGCTGCACTTCACCGCGACTCACCGCACGCTCTTCACCAGCCCGTTCGAAGCCGACGCCAAGGGCGACTGGGCGGTGGTCCGCGAAGGCGCGGTATCGCTGAAGAACGCCGCTGACATCTCAGTGACCGGTTCGTTCTTCGACCAGCTCGGCGGCAACGGCGTCTTCCTCGACAGCTACAACCGGCACAACACGATCAGCGACAACAAGTTCGAGTCCGGCGGCGCCACGGACGTCCAGATCGTCGGCTCGCCGAGCGCGGTCCGCGACTACTCCGCCAACTACTACGACAATGTCGCCGTCACCGACACCGCACCCGGGCCGAAGACCGACGACTATCCCCGCGACATCCTCGTGCGGAACAACCTCATGCAGAACATGGGCCGGTTCGAGAAGCAGTCCTCCGGCGTCAACATCTCCATGAGCGCGGACGTGACGGTCGACGGCAACACCATCTCCGACAGTCCGCGCGCGTGCCTCAACATCGAGGACGGCACCTGGGGCGGGCACGACATCAAGAACAACGACCTCTTCAACTGCGTCGAGGAAACCGGCGACAACGGGTCCGTCAACGTCTGGGGCCGAGGCCGGTTCTGGGCCAGCTCCGGCAACAACACCCTCGCACCGGGCACGAGTTTCGAAGGCTCCACCGGCACCGCGCTGAGCGACGCGCAGGCCCGGCACCTGATGAAGCTCGACGTCGTCCGGCCGATCACCATCCAGCACAACCGGTTCTGGCACGCGGGCGACTGGGCCATCGACCTCGACGACGGATCGTCCCGCTTCCGGCTGCTGGACAATCTGATCCTCAAGGGCGGCATCAAACTGCGCGACGGCTACGAGCGCACCGTGCGGAACAACCTGCTCGTGGACGGCTCGATCTACGAACAGGTCAGCCACTCCGACTGCGGCGACGTCATCGAGCACAACATCACCCTCGGCCCGCAGGCGTACAACAACGTGCTGAACAACCCGGTCACCGCCGAGTACGGCGTCGACCGCAACCTCTTCTGGAACGACCACTACCCGGTCTACGTCAATCCCGACGGCAGCGGCAACGAGGCGCTTTCCGCGGACGGCGCCACGATCAACACCCAGTCGGCTTGGGTTCGTGCGGGCATGGATCCGCATTCGCTCGTCGCCGACCCGAAGTTCTCCGCAGCCGACCCGCTCGGCAGCTACGACTTCACTGTCGCCGCTGATTCCCCCGCGACCGGCCTCGGGTACGCCAACTTCCCGATGACCGGCTTCGGCTCCGCCGGCGGACCGCTTCCGCCCAAGGCAGTCTTCGCCTACGGCCCCGGATCCGGCGGGCCCGCCAACGGGATGATCGTCCAGCCCGAAACGCTGATGGGAGCCACCGCGACCAACATCCCGTCTCTCGCCGTGCAGTCGTCCCTCGGCCTGACCAAGCCGTACGGCCTCTACCTCCCCACAGTGCCGCAGGGCAGTTACGCCGCGCAGAACGGGTTGAAGACCGGTGACGACATCACGGCCGTCAACGGCACCTCGGTGACTGACGATCGCAACACTTTTTGGCTCAGTTACAACAAACTCGCGCCGGGTGCGCCGATCACGCTGACCGTGCGGCGCGGGCAGGCCGACGTCACCGTGCGCCTCGCCAAAACGCAAGAGTCCGAAGTCCTCAACAACACTTCCGGCGTCGTCTACACCAACACCGGCGCTCCCTCGTCGGGATGGATCTGGCGCGGCAGCTCGGCCGGAGGCGCGAATTCGTACCTCGACGACATCTGGGCCACCCAGAACGTCGGCGATTCGTGGAGTTTGACTTTCTACGGAACGGGAATCGACATCATCTCCGAAACCAATACCGACGAGGGCGACGTCGACCTCACCCTCGACGGCGCGCCTTACCGGACGGTCAGTTTCGTGACGCCGACCCGGCAGTACCAGGCGACGGTGGCGACTGTTTCCGGTCTGCGGCCGGGGGTGCACACGATCACCGGCACGATGAAGAACGGCAGCTATTTGATCGTGGATGCTTTCCGGACGCATCCGTAGGCATTCCGCAAGCGGGTGCCGTGCGCGCACGGCACCCGCTTTTCCTAGGCGGCGCCAGGCCCGGCCTTCGTCAGAACGTAGTCGCGAGGATCCTCGGGCACCGGCCGCACTGTCACGCGCAACCGGCCGTAATGACCGTTGGCCAATTCGCTGACGGTCACCCGGGTCGGGACCGAAACGAGTTTCCCGGACGCGCAATCAGGGATGCAGTCGTACTGCCAGAATCTGCCGGTGGCGTGAGCGGTCGCCGAGCCCCACCCCGACCAGCGCAACCGGTCGAGCCCCATTTTCTGGTCCGCGCAAGCCAGGTTCAGCCACGAAGGTTTGGCAACAGCATTGCCCTCGCACAGATAGATGGTTGGTGACGGCTTAGGAGTAATGTCCGGATGTTTCGCTGGCGGTAGCACAGCGGCATGGCTCGCGGCGGCAGTCGCGGGTGTTGCGGACGGTGCGATCGAGACGACCGGTGACGTGGTCGCGGTTTCGCTGGCGGTCGGAGTCAACGAAGAGCCCGAAGCCACCGGCAGGTCCGCGGAGCCTGACGTGCAGGCCGTCACCGCCGCGGCGATCAGCGCCAGCGCCCCCGCACCCAGCACCGATCTTCGGATTATCAAGTCAGTCATGACAAATCCCCTCCCAATCCGGACCTCCGCGGCCCGGCTATGGAGAGAATGACGCGCAACCCGCCGAGAGGTTGCGCGCCCATTCGACTCGCCCTTGAGGTCCACAAAGGACAGTCAGCGCACCCGCAGCCGCCGCCGGGCGAAAACCAGCGCGCTGAGGCTCAGCACCGCCAGCGCCATTACGTAATAGCTCGGCGCCACATTGCTCCCGGTGAGGTGAATCAGCCAAATCACCACCAACGGCGTGAAACCGCCGAAAAGCGAAGCCGTGATGTTGTAACTGACCGACAGCCCGGTCGCGCGGGTTCTGGCCGGGAAGACGTCGGCCATCATCGTGCCCAGCGGGCCGACATACCAGACCTTCACCAGCCCGATCGCGGCCATCACCGCGGTCATCACCGCGAACGTCGGCTGACTGTTCAACGCGAGGAACAGCGGGAAGATCGACAGCAGCAGCACCGAGCAGGCCGCGGCCATCAGCGGGATCCGGCCGGTCCGGTCGGAGAGCCGCCCGGCGACCGGCGCGAGGACGGTCAGCACGATCTGGGTGACGATCGTCGTGGTGAAGGCCAGCGATTTGGGCAGGCCGAGGTTCCGGATGGCGAAGGTCGGCATGTAGATGATCAGGTAGCTGATCGCGGTGGACACCGCCATCGCGCCCATCGCGACCAGGATCCGGGTCTTCTGCGAGCGCAGGACCTCCCGCAGCGGGGCCTCGGCGGCCGCCTCCTCGAACGCGGGCGATTCCGCCATGTGCCGCCGGAGGTAAGAGCCGACCGGGGCGATCAGCAGGCCGAAGGCGAACGGGATCCGCCAGCCCCACGACCCGAGCTGCTGGTCGGTGAGCACCGCGCTCAGCACCGCGGCGAACACGATGCCCAGCAGCGTGCTCAGCCCCTGGCTCGCCGCGCCCCAGCTGCCCATGAACCCGCGGCGTTTCCGGTTGCTCTCCACCAGATACGCCGTCGCGCTGCCGAATTCGCCGCCCGCCGAGAAGCCCTGCAGCAGGTTGGCGAACACCAGCCCGAGCGGGGCCGCGATGCCGATCGTCGCGTAGTTCGGCATGATCGCGATCAGCAGCGAGGCCACCGCCATGATCCGGATCGACACGACCAGCGCGGCTTTGCGGCCCGCCCGGTCGGCGTAGGACCCGAGGATCATCCCGCCGAACGGGCGGATCACATACGCGACCGCGACGCTGGCGAAAGCCAGCATCAGCGAGACCGCCGGATCGGTCGCGGGGAAGAACTGTTTCGCCAGGACGTCGGCGAACAATGTGTAGGCCCCGAGGCTGAACCATTCCAGGGTGTTGCCGATCGTGGCCGCCAGCACGATCCGGGACGAGCGCGGCGAGGGGACTTCTTCGGGTGGATTTTCCCTGGTGGCCGGGGAATCCGGGGCGGGAATCGACATGGTCGCCTCCGAGGCGGTGCGTCAGCGGTTCGGCGTCATCGGTGAATCGCGGCTCCGAGCACGGCGGCCCGGAACAACCATGTGCGGGAAGTCAGCGCAGGTTGCCCAATTCGAGCAATACGTTCGCGGCGGCGGTGATCCCGGCGTGGAAACGAGCGAGTTCGAAATTCTCGTTGGGACCGTGGTTGTGCTCGTCGACGTTCGCCAGCGGGATTCCGTAGCACGGCAGCCCGAGCCCGTCGGACAGCGCGGCGATCGGCAGGCTGCCGCCCATCGCGGGCACCAGCAGCGCCGGACGTCCGGCGGCCGCGCTGACCGCGTCGGTGATCACCTGGGTGTAAGGCGATTCCGGCAGCGTCCGCGACGCTTCCATCAGCCCGCCCGGGACGTGCAATTCGGCGTGCGGCAGGTGTTCGGCGAGGTGCGCGCGCAACGCCGTGATGACCGTCGAGGCACGCTGGCCGCCGACCGTCCGGATGTCGCAGCGAGCGACCGCGGTGGCCGGGATGACCGTGCGGTGGTCGCCTTCGTCCAAACAAGACAGTGAGTTGATGCTGAACGTCGGCAGCGCGAGACGGTCGTTGAAACCCACGCCTTCCGGCACGTCCATCCGGTCCAGCCCGACTTCCGCGAGCGCGGCGGGCACGTCGACCGGGAGCGCGTCCAGCGCGTCCCGTTCCGACGGGCTCAGCGGGACCATGCCGTCGGCGATTCCCTTGACCAGGATCTCGCCCTCCGGCGAGCGCATCGTCGACAGCAGCCACACCAGTTCCCACGCCGGATTCGGTCCGACACCGCCCCAGTTTCCCGAGTGCAGCGCCGCGGGCGCGCCATGCACTCGGATCTCGAACCGGACCGCACCGCGCACGCCGAGGCTGACCGTCGGCTCGCCGCTGTCGTGCACCGGACCGTCGCTCCACAACACGAGGTCCGCGTTCCATTCGTCGCGCAGACCCGCCAGCGCCGACTCCAGATTCGGGCTGCCGATCTCTTCCTCGCCGTCGAGCAATACGGTCACGCCGCACGGCAGTTCGCCGGTTTCGGAGAGCGCCCGCAACGCGAGCAGTTGCGCGAGATGCTGCCCCTTGTTGTCGCCCGTGCCGCGCCCGTACATCCGGCCGTCGCGGATGGCGGCCTCGAACGGCGGGCTGTCCCAGGCCGCAAGCGGTCCGGCCGGCTGCACGTCGTAATGGCCGTAGATCACCACGTGCGGAGCGCCCGCCGGGCCTTCCGCGCGCCCCACCACCAACGGCCAGCCGCCAGTCTCGACCTGCCGCGCTTCGAGTCCGCTGCGCCGCAGCAGCGCGCACGCGAAGCCGGCCGCGTCGGCCATGCCCTCGCCGGTCGCGCTCACGCTGGGAACGCCGATCCACTCGGCGAGCTCCGCCTCGTGCCGCTCCCGGTACTGCTCGACGTACGACTCGATGCGGCGCACCCGGCCTCCAGTGATTTCACTTTCTGATATCGATACCATCGAAGCAAATCGGCTAAGCTGCTGTCAATGGACGACCCGCTCCCGCGCCAGGCGACCGCCGACGACCTCCGCGCGCTCGCCCACCCGCTGAGCTGGCGGATTCTCCGGCTGTGCCTGGACACCGCGCGGACGAACCAGCAGCTGGCGAAGCGGCTCGAAGAGTCGCCGGCCACCGTGCTGCGCCGGGTGCACGCACTCGCGGAAGCCGGATTCCTCGTCGCCGAACCGGCTCGCCGGAGCGACCTCGGCGCCTGGGAACGCCCCTACCGGACGACGCGGCGGACCTGGCACCTCGACCTCGACCAGGCGGGCGATCCCGCACTGACCGCACGCGTCGAACTCGCCACTTTGGACGCGCACCGCGCCGAAATGATCGAAAGCGCCCCCGCGTCGATCCAGCAGACCCGGCGCGGCGTGGTCCGGCTCAGCGACGAGGCAGCGGCTGAACTGCAGTCGCGATTGGACGCGCTGCTGGACGAGTTCGTCGCGCGCGAGGAGCCGACTGGGCGCAGGCATTCGTTTCTGTGGAGCGTGGTCGAGCGGCCCGAGTCCGCCGAGGACTGACCGCACCGGTTGACGTTTTCTCTGTAGCGCACGGGGGTTCGCGGCGTCGTCGGCGCGCGATGCCGAAGTACGTGAGGGGAACCCTGAGGGAATCTGATTCCCTCAGGGTTCCCCTCACGTACCTTTCCCATTGTGATGCAGGTCACGTCTGTTTTGTCTGATTACCGGGACTGCCCGCGAAGCCATGCTTCAGCTCCGAACCTGAACGTGAGGAGCTCACATGACCGACGGCGAAACCTTCCCCATGGCGCGGGCGGCGGGGTGCCCCTTCGCCCCCGCACCCGGATTGACGAGCCGGGCGCCGGTGTCGCGGGTGCGGCTGTGGGACGGCAGCGAGCCGTGGCTGATCACCCGGTACGCCGAGGTCCGTGCGGTGCTGGCGGATCCGCGTGTCGGCGTCGACGTCACGCAGCCCGGTTTCCCGCACACCAACGCGGTCAGCAAGGCGCGCGACGCGCAGATGAAAACGTTGATGCAGATGGATCCTCCGGAGCACACGGCGCAGCGACGCGTCCTGGCCCCGGAGTTCACCGTGCGGAAAATGGCGGCGCTGCGGCCGCGGATCCAGCAATTGGTCGACGATCTTCTCGACCGGATGCTCGCGGGACCGAACCCGGCCGATCTGGTCGAGGCGTTCGCGATGCCGCTCCCCTCGCTGGTGATCTGCGAACTGCTCGGCGTCCCGTACGCGGATCGCGATTTCTTCCAGGGCGTGGCCCGCACGCTCGTCATGGACGACCCCGACCCGGCGCGCGCGGTGGCCGCCAGCGAGGAGCTGAACGCGTATCTGGAGGACCTCGTCGCCGCGAAAGCCGCGGAACCGGGCGATGACCTGCTGAGCAAACTGGCCGTCGAACAACGCGAGGCGATGACCCCGCGCGAGATCGCCGTGCTGGGTCAGCTTCTGCTGGTGGCAGGCCACGACACCACCGCCGCCATGATCGCGTTGGGCACGGCGGTGCTGGTGACGCACCGCGAGCAGCTCCACGACGCGTCAGCCGATCCGGTGGAAGAACTGTTGCGGTATCTATCGATCACGCACACCGAAGCGCGCCGCGTGGCGTTGGCGGATCTGGAGATCGGCGGGCAACTGATCCGCGCGGGCGAGGGCATCGTCGCGGTGAAAAGCACCGCGAACCGGGATCCGCTGGCCTTCCCGGACCCCGACCGGGTCGACCTCCGCCGGTCCGCGCGCCACCACGTCGCGTTCGGCTACGGACGGCACCTCTGCCTCGGCGCACCACTCGCGCGGCTGGAGCTGGAGATCGCGTACACGACGTTGCGGCGACGGGTGCCGACGCTGGAACTGGCTGTGCCGCTGGATCGGTTGGAGTTCAAGGAGAACGCGATCTTCTACTCCGTGCGCGAGCTGCCCGTCAAGTGGGCGAGCACGTTGACGACCGTGCCGCCCGGATCCTCGACGAAAAACCGCCGCACGCCCCAGGATTCGTCGGTGAGCGGATAGACGACGCGCAGCCCGCGCCGGACCGCCTCGGCGTGGGCTCGCTCGACCGCCTCCGGTTCGCCGAGGTCGATTCCCAAGCGCGGCAAGGGATCGGTGCTGCCGGGCGGAAGGACGAGCACCTGCGCGGCCGGGTCGTCGCCGCTGCGGAGGCCGAGAACGGGATCGTCCATGGCGACGTCGAGGCCGAGAACGTTTACGTAGAAGTCGCGGGTCGCGGCGTCGTCGGAACCTTCGGCGTAGGTGATGATGCGCTTGATCACCCGCTCAGCGTCGCAGATCGGTGCGCTTGGGGCTTGGAGAAATGGGAGCTAGCTGCCCGCGGAGTAGGCGATGCGGCGGTGCCGTCCGGGGCGTTGGACCCGCCAATGGCGTCCACGCGAGGACGACCGGCCTGAACCGCGAGCCGCCAGCGCCAGGTTCCGCGCGGCGAACTGCTCCGCGGTAATGCTCATCAGGACCGGGTATTTGATCTCCCCGCGCAGCAATTCGGCGTCGCGGAGCCGAGCAGCCTCGCGAAAGCCCAGCTCGCCGTGCAGCGACAACGACGCGAAGTTGCTGCCGTTGACGCTCACCTCGCACGCCCGGTACCGGCACCGCTCGAACATGAACGCCAGCAGCAGCGCGACGGCGTCGGCGGCATAACCGCAGCGGCGGTGCTGCGGGCCGATCCCGACGCCGTAGCTGAACCGGCCGGAGTACGGGTCCGTTTCGACCCAGACGGAGCCGACCAGCGTCCGGTTGTGCAGCGTCTCGATCGCGAAGTGGAACCCGTCCGGGGAGGCGTGCCCGCGGTGCGTCGCCCAGTGCCGGTAGCCGCCGACCCGGGGATCCCGGACGCGCACGGAATCCCGGTCGAATCCGGCGAGGGTGCGCTGGTCGCCGGGGCGGACCTCGCGCAGCCGCACTTTGCGCCCGACCTCGTCGACCCGCCACGGGGCGACGGCGCCGGACCCGGACCGCCGAGACACATTCGTGATCATCGGGAGTGATGGTACCGGTCCGGGCTCCGGCGGCTGTCAGGAGAATCCCCGATCGGTTCCGGACGTCGCTACTCTTTGCAGTTTCCCTTGACCGGAGCGGGTTTGCTCGGATCGAACTGCCCCGGCTCCGGCGTCAACGAGGGACCGGTGAAGTACGGATCGGCGAACGCGGGGGCGAGCAGGCGCTTCTTGGCGGCGTCGCACGAGGCGGCGGTGGTGTACTCGCCGCCCTCGCCCAGCCACAGGCCGCGGCTCCCGGGCCCCCAGCCCGTGCCGCTGCGCATGACGTAGTCGGAGTCGGTCCGCACGAACGGCTCCAGGTCGGCCGGGCCCTCGATCACGTGGCTGCCGGGGTCGAAGGCGTAAGCCACCACGTACGAGACGTGCAGGTACAGCTCCCCGGCCTTGCCCGGCGCCACGGTCATCTTCCCGGACATTCTCGGCTGCACGGGCAGGAGGCGATTGCCGTCCTCAAGGTAGATCAGGTAGGCCTGAGGATTGGCTTGGAGGTCCTGCCGGACGTCCGGCGCGAACAGGCCGATGTAGCCGTCCGGGTGGTGCCCCTCCAGGACGTCCTTGTCGAACTGCGCCACCTCGACCGCGTGCTTGACCTGTTCCTGCGCGTCGCCGACCTGCTTCTCCGAGAACGAGCCGACCTTCGCCGGGGCCGGGACGGTCAGCCCGGCGATGCCCTCGGGCCAGTTCTGCGCCGGGGTGTTGTCGAACGGCCGCTTCAGGTCGACGTGCCCGGAGTCGGGAAGGTCGGTCGGCGCGGGTGCGGTGGTGGTCGGCGTGAGCACGGCCGGGCCGCTCCCGGCGATCTCCTCCGGGCGCGTCCCCTGCTTCCACAGGTAGAACCCGGCCGCCGCCACGACGATCACCACCGCGGCCACGATGGTCACCAGCCTGCGCCGCCGCGCCCGTCGCCGGTTGCGGCGCAGGCCGGTCCAGGCTTCTTTCTCGGCATGCCGCTGCCACTCCGGATCCATCAGGTCCGGGTGGCTCTCGATGTTGTGGTCGTCCACTCGCTCCGCCTGTCTCGTCGATCTCGCATCGAAAGATCGACAGCCGGGAGCAGGCGTTACGAGCGGCGGGCCTTCGCAATCATTTTGGAATCCAGAACGGGGTTTAAATCAATTTGCACGGAATGTCGGCATTTTCGTCGAGGTGATACGAAGCGCACACGCGGTGGTAACCGTCCGCGATGACCAGGTCCTCAGCGGTCGCGAAACCGGGGTGGCCGTGCCCGCGGACGAGCAGGATCGGCGAGAGCGCCTTGCCGTCCTTGACCTTGTCGAGGTCCTTGGCGACGTGCGCGTTGCCCTCGGGCAGGAGCTTCAGCCTGCTCGCCCGCAGGATGTCCTTCGCCTTGCGGTGGGTCAGTTCCGCTTCCTTCAGCTGATCGACCAGCTTCTTCGCGACCTCCTCGGACGTGATCAGGGTGAGATAGTCGAATGCTGCCGGATAATCGTGATCGTCCGGTTCGTCTTTCCAGTGTTCCTTCATGACGCCTCCCTCGATTCGTCGGTTCGATCTTTGACCGCACGGGACGCGGCCCAAGCGGTCACCGCGACGCTGATGAGCGCCGCGGCGAGAATCGCCCCGCCCTCGCCCGGAGCGAGCAATTGTTCGCGGGTGCCGATCGTGACCGCCGCGACCGGCACTCCCAGCTGCGCGCCCGCGAGCACCGCCAGCGGCAACGGTTGCCCCAGCAGCCGCGTCGCACCGTGGACCACGACCGAACCGGCCGCGATCAGCGCCGCCAGCACGAGCATCACCGGATGCTGGCCGAGCGCGCGCAAATCGAGCGAAGCGCCCAGCCACACGAAGAACACCGGCCCGAGAAACCCGTCGGTCACCGCGAACAGCTGCCGCGCGAGCCGGCGCGGCTCCCCCACCGCGGCCAGCGCGAGCCCCGCGACGAACCCCGCCAGCATCACCGACACCCCGACCAGCTGAGCCAGCCCCGCGAGTCCGAAAAGGACAATCAACGCGATCCGGAGTTCGAGGCCGAAGTGCCGGGACTTGCTGAGATCGTGCGCTTTGTCGACGAGGCCGCGGGCATGCAGCCAGCGCAGCACCACGAACCAGACGGCCCCGGCCGCGATGACCGCGAGCGCCCCCAGCGCCGCCCGCCCGGCCTTCTGCGGCGCGGCCGCCAGCGGAAGCGCCACGATGCACGCCGTGTCCGCGATCGCGACCTGCACGATCAACGCCAGCGCGGGCGGTGTGGCGAGCTTCGTTTCGTCCAGCACCGGCATCACGAGCGCTGCGGAACTGGACGCGAGGAGCACGGCATACAGCAGCCCGTGCCCGGTGCCGACGAGCGCCGCCACCCCGAACCCGGCCGGCACGGACAACACGCCGACCAACGCGGCCAGCAACGTCCCCCGCCCCGCCGCGACCCGCAACGCCGCGTCCCGCAACGGCACGTGACTGCCCGCGACCAGCATCACCATCGCGAACCCGGCGGAGGCTACGTACGAGAGGATCGGGTCGTCGGCCTTCACCCAGCCGAGCCCCGTCCGGCCGACTGCCACGCCGAGCAGGATTTCCCCGACGACGATCGGGACGCGAGCGCGTTTCGGGGTGGCCAGGAGCGGTCCGGCCAGTCCGGCGAGGAGGACTACGGCCATCGCGAACAGGGTCATCGGCGCCTCCTCCCGCTGGGTATTGTCGCCGGGCTCGGGTGGCCGGGCTACTCCCGTCACCCGGCTGCGGCGAGGGACGGGAAATCACGACGGGGCGGCCGGCTCCTGCCGGGACGTTTGCCGCGGTGGGAAGCGGCCGGGTCGCTCGGATTCGAGGACGTCGGTTTTGCCGCATAATGCGGTCTTCTGGATCGGGCGACCGACAGGATCGGCACCGGAAAGCTGACGAAGACCAGCCGACAACTGCGGTCCGGGCGCACGCTGACCGGGCAGCGACGACTCGTCGCACGGCTGCCCGTCCTGCCCCGTGCACCCCGCGCGCGTCAGCGGCGGATCAGCCCCTGTTCCTTCCCCGCCGCCACCGCCGCGGTCCGGGAATCCACCCCGAGCTTCGTGTAAATGTGCACCAGATGCGATTTCACCGTCGCCTGGCTCAAAAACAGCCGTTTGCTGATCTCCAGATTCGACAATCCATCCGCGACCAGACCGAGCACCTCGATCTCCCGCGGCGACAAGGCGGCCGCCGGGGTGCGCATGCGGTTCATCAAGCGATGCGCGACCGCGGGGGCCAGGACGGTCTGTCCAGTGGCCGCGTTCCGCACCGCGGCGGCGAGGTCCTCCGGTGGGGCGTCCTTCAGCAGATACCCGGTCGCACCGGCTTCGATGGCGGCCAGGATGTCGCCGTCGGTGTCGTACGTCGTCAGGACCAGGACTTTCGGCGCATCCGACGAAGCAGTGATCTCCGCGGTGGCTTCGGAGCCGTGCATCCCGGAGCCGAATTGGAGGTCCATCAGCACGACGTCCACCTCGGCCGCCAAGCGCACGGCTTCCTCGGCGGAGGAGGCTTCGGCGACCACTTCCAAGTCTGGCTCGGTCTCCAGGACGGCGCGCAAACCGGCGCGGACCACTGGGTGGTCGTCGGCGAGGAGGAGGCGGATCATCGCGGGTCCACGGGGAAGCTGACGGCCAAAGCGGTGCCGTTGCCTGGTGAGGATTCCACTGTCCACGAGCCGCCGAGGGACCGGGCGCGGGCGCGCATCGCGGGCAGGCCGAAGCCGCTGCCGCCGCGTACTTCTTGCGGGTCGAAGCCGATGCCGTCGTCCACGGCGTCCAGGGTGACGCTCGTGTCCATGTAGCTCAAGGTCAGCTCCGACCGGCCGGCCGCGGCGTGCCGGACGGTGTTGGCCAGAGCGGACTGGGCGATGCGCAGCAAGGCGACCTCGTACGCGGTCGGCACGTCGAACGGGGTGCCGCTGAGGTGAAAGTGGACGGTCAGGCCGGACCGCTGCGCCGTGGTCGCGCAGAGCCGTTCCAGGGCGGCGGGCAAGGAGGCGCCTTCCAGCTCCACCGGGGCCAAGGCATAGACGAGGCGGCGGGCTTCGGTGAGGTTGTCTTGGGCGGCTTGCCGGGCTTGCGTCACATGCGGGACGGCGGCGTCGGGACGGTCTGGCAGCGCCCGTTCGGCGGCGCGCAGCAGCAGGTGGATGCTCGAGAGGCCTTGCGCGAGCGTGTCGTGGATTTCCCGGGCGAGGCGTTCGCGTTCGGCCAGGACGCCAGCCGAGTGTTCCATCGCGGCGAGGTCGTTGCGGGTCTCGCGCAACTCCTCGATGAGGTGCCGCCGTTGTTCGCTTTCGCGGTAGAGCGCCTGGTAGCCGAGCACGGTGGCGATCGCGACCGCGGCGCCGAGGGCCGGGCCGATGATCACGCCGACGCTGAATCCGCCTTGGTGGCGCGTGAAACCGGCGATCGCCAGGACCGTGGTGAGCGCGACGACGGCCGGGCCCCAGCGGGTCGGCAGCAGGTGCATTTGCAGGAAGTACAGCGGGAAAGCCAGCCACACCCCGTCCGGAGTGAGCCACAACAGGACTAGCCACGCGACGCCCAGGACGGCCAGCCATCCGGCCGTCGCGACCGGCAACCGGCCGACGCGCGGCAGCAGCGGGCCCGCGGTGTAGACACCGCCCATCACCAGCGCGCCCGCGAGCACCGCGGGCGCGTGCGGGAGGCCGCCGGCGAACGCGCGCGCGACGGCGAGCACCAGCAGCCCGGCCAGCAGGAGGTGCAGGCAGACGCGCAGCACGCGCAACGGCCGGTCGAGGGTGTGCGGGTTCACCAAAAAGCCTCCTGGGTCAATTGTCCGTGCTCCGCCGGGAATCCGCATCAATCGAAAGGTTGAGCGGCGAGTGCGTCCATCGATTCCCGGGAGGCCATCCGCGGCGCGATGTCCCCGCGCGCCGGCCGGACGAGGCTGGAAGGCACACCGAGAAGGAAGGTACGCACATGTTCGTCGCGTGGCGGGATCTGCGCTTCGCCAAAGGGCGGTTCGCGTTGATGGGGACTGTCGTCGTGCTGATGACGCTGCTGGTCGGGCTGCTGTCCGGGCTCACCGCGGGGCTGGCCGCGCAGAGCACGTCCGCGATCACCGGGTTGAAGGCCGACCACCTCGTCTTCGCCGAACCCGGCACCGGGTCGCTCTCGTTTGGACAGTCCACAGTGACCCGAGAGCAGGCCGACCAGTACGCGCGTGTTCCGGGAGTGACCAATGCGGAACCGATCGCGATCAGCACGGCCAGCGCGGCGGTCGGCGAGCGAACCGCGACGTTGGCGGCGTTCGGGGTCCGGAACTCGAGCCCCGGTACAGCCGTGTTGTCCACGGGTGCGGCGGACGCGTTGAAGGCTCACGAAGGCGACCAGCTCACCCTGCAAGGCCAGAAAGTCACCGTGACCGCCATCAACGGAGACGCGTCGTACAGCCATCTCCCGGTCGTGTGGACGCACTTCGCCGGTCCAAACGCGACAGTGCTCGCGGTGACCACCGACAAATCCACCGACCTCGCCGCAGCGGACGCACGCCTCGGCACCCGCACCGTCACGAAGGACGACGCGCTGTCCGCGATCGGCTCCTACTCGGCCGAAAACGGCTCGCTCCAGCTGATGCGCGGCTTCCTGTTCGTGATCTCCGCGCTGGTGATCGGCGCGTTCTTCACCGTGTGGACGATCCAGCGCAGCCGCGACATCGCGGTGCTGAAAGCGCTCGGCGCGACCACGAAGTACCTGCTCCGCGACGCGCTCGGCCAAGTGGTCGTGCTGCTGGTCGGCGGAACGGCGCTCGGGACCGGACTCGCCGCCGCGCTCGGAGCGGTCGCGTCGGGAACGGTGCCGTTCGTGCTCAGCGCGGGCACGTTGCTCGGCCCGGCCGCGGTGCTGGTGGTCCTCGGCGTGCTCGGCGCCGCGCTGGCGGTCCGCCGCATCACCTCCGTCGACCCGCTGACCGCCCTCACCTCCGGAGCGCACTGATGAGCCTGCACCTGTCCGGCATCACCCTCACCTACCCCGACGGCGATTCCCGCCTCACCGCCCTCGACCAGGTCGGCCTCCACGTGCCGGCCGGGAGCGTCGCGGCGGTGGCCGGGCCGTCCGGGTCCGGCAAATCGAGCCTGCTGGCCGTCGCCGCGACGCTCATCCGGCCCGATCGCGGACGCGTGGTCGTCGGCGGTGTCGACACCACCGAACTGGACCGGGCCGCGCTCGCGGAGCTCCGCCGCACCAAGATCGGAATTGTGTTCCAGCAACCGAATCTGCTCGCGTCTCTCACCGCGATGGAACAGCTGGAAGTCATGGCGCACCTGAGCGGAACACCGCGCGGCGAGGCGGCGAAACGCGCGAAGGAGCTGCTCGACGCCGTCGGGCTCGCCGATCGTGCGACGCACCGGCCAGGTCGGCTTTCCGGCGGGCAGCAGCAGCGGGTGAACATCGCGCGCGCCTTGATGAACGAGCCCGCCGTGCTGCTGGTCGACGAGCCGACGAGCGCGCTGGACCAGGACCGCGGCGCGGCGGTGGTCGATCTGCTCACTACGATCACGCACCAACAGGCGACGGCAACCGTACTGGTCACCCACGACCGCTCCCACCTCGAAGGGGTCGACTCGGTGCACGAGGTCGTCGACGGACGGATCCACCAGCCGGCCCGGGCCGGAGCCGAGGAGAACCGATGACGAAGAAGATCTACTGGGCCGCCGCGATCTACACGATCCTCGGCCTGCTCGGCGGGCTGTACTACCGCGAGCTGACCAAGGCGGAGAACTTCACCGGCGACACCCAGCTGTCCATTGTGCACACCCACCTGCTCGCGCTCGGGACGCTCGTGTTCCTGATCGTGCTGGTGCTGGACAAGGTGTTCACGCTGTCGGCGACGAGGTCGTTCGCGCCGTTCTTCTGGATTTACCACGCCGGGATGCTCGTCACGGTCGGCGGGATGGTCGCGCACGGCACGCTCACCGTGCTGGGCAAGGAATCCGGCGCGGCGATCGCCGGGATCGCCGGGCTGGGGCACATCCTGCTGACTGTCGCGTTCGTCCTGTTGTTCGTCGGCCTCCACGGCCGCATCTGGAAGCCCGCCGAGACAAAGGCGTGACGTGAAGGACTCCTTGAGGGAATCTGATTCCCCCAAGGAGTCCTTCACGGACTTACTGGCGGCGGAAGGTCAGAGCCGCGAGGCCAGCACCTGCCAGGGCGATCACGGCCGAGCCGACGAAGGCGACCGAGTAGCCGTTCGTCAGCGCCGCCGGGTCACCGAGCGCACCCGCGCCGGAAGCGGCCGCCAGCGCGGTCATCACGGCCAGCCCCAGCGCCGAGCCCACCTGGTAGCCGGTGTTCACGATCCCCGACGCGAGCCCGCCTTCTTCCGGCCGGGCCGCGGAAATCGCCGTGCTGAGCGACGGGATGAACGCCAGCGACATTCCCAGCGCCGCGACGAGCGACGCGGGCAGGACGTCCGCCCAGAAGCTGCCGTCCGCCCGCACCAGCGCGAGCCAGCCCAGCCCGGCCGCCAGCACCAGCAGTCCGGCGACGATCGGCAGCTTCGGTCCGAAGCGGCCGATCACTCGCGGGGCCAAGGCGATCATGCCCAGCATGATCAGCGCGGTCATCGGCAGCAGCGCCGCACCCGCCGGGAAGGCGCGGAAGCCGAGCACCTGCTGCAGGTAGAGGTTCAGGAAGAACCACATCGGAATCCACGCCGCGCCAAGGAAAACCTGCGCCAGGTTCGCCGCGCCGAGTCGCGGGGCGCGGAAGATCGACAGCCGCATCAGCGGGGTGCGGGCTTTCGCCTGCCGGACCACGAAACCGGCCAGCAGCACGAGACCGGCGCCGAGCGCGATCCAGGTTTCCGCGGCCGCCCAGCCCGCTTCCGGAGCGCGGACGATCCCGTACACCAGTGTTCCGAGGCCAAGCGTGACAGTCAGCGCGCCGATGATGTCAACCGTGCCACGGGTTCCGGTCGCTCCCCCGGGCAGGACGGCGCGGGCGGCGAACAGTGCGAGCACGGCGATGGGCACGTTGAGGTAGAACACCCACGGCCACGACAGGTACTCCGTGATCACCCCGCCGAGAAACACTCCGGCGGTACCGCCAGCCGGTGCCGCCGCGCCGTACAGCGCAAGGGCTTTCGTGAGTTCCTTCGGGTTGCTGCCGAAGAGCATCATCAGCAACGTCAGCGCGGACGGGGCGATGAGCGCGGCTCCCGCGCCCTGCACGATCCGGCCGGCGAGTTCGACCGGCACGTTCCCGGCGGCTCCGGCGAGCACCGAACCGGCCAGGAGGATCGCCCATCCGGCGGCGAAAAGCTTTCTGGCGCCGAACAAATCCGAGAGTCGCCCGCCGAGCAGCAGCAGGCCGCCGAAGGCGATCACGTAGGCGTTGAAGACCCAGGACAACGTGCTGGGCGTGAATCCGAGGGCGTCCCGCATGCGCGGCAGCGCGACGCCGATGATCGAGGTGTCCATGATCACCATGAACTGGGCCAGGGCGATCAGTCCGAGCGCCCGCCAGCGGAGCGTGTTCGGCCGGGTTTCTTGTGCGGTGGTCATCGTTTTTCGCTTTCTCTTCAAGGGGAACGGCAGCACGGCATGCGGGCGGCTGCTCAGGCGGCGTCGAGGACGAAGGCGGCGGTGCGCACGACGCCCTCGGCCTGGAAGTCCAGGTACAGCAGGTACCGGCCGGTCGTCGGAGCCTCGGCGTGGAAGCGGATCTCCGGTCCGGGCTCCCCGTCGTCGAGCGCGTGGATGTGCAGGTAGGCGAGGTCGCCCTGGCGCAGCGCGACCAGGTGGCCGAACGAACCCAGGTACGGCTCCAAGTCGGTGACCGGCCGTCCGTCGCGGGTCACGCGGGCGGTCAGCAGCGTTCCGGCACCGGCCGCGAGCGTGCCTTCGAGGGTCACTTCGTAGCCGTCCACCACGCTCTTCGCGACCGGTTCCGCGGCCTGCGGCTGGTAGTCACCCGCTACCTCGACCGTCCGCGACAGCGTGACGCTCTCGCCACCCGCCGGAGCCAGGTCGGTGAAGACGCGGTAAGTGCCTGCCGCTTCCCAAGTCCACGGGATCGTCCAGACGCCGGTTTCCGGGTCCAGCACCGGATGGCGGTGCCGGAAATACGCGCCGTCGTTGCGAACCACGATCAGGTGTAACTGCTTGCCGTGCGCCTCTTCGTACTTGGTTACCGGCTGCCCGTCGGCGGCGGCGACGGCGAACGAAAGCTCGCCGCCCTCCCCCGCCGTTGCCGGGGCGCGCACCACGCCGAGCTGGACCTCGCCGGTCGAAAGTGCGGTGCCGTTGACGTTCATCGGTTTCTCCTTCGTTCGCTGGCGACGGGACGAACTTTATACCCCCTGGGGGTATTTGGAAGTGTGTCCTGGGTCTCCTTTCGGGCGACGCCGACCCTTGTCTCGCGCTGTGCCCGGCGTTACGCTTCGTCGACGGTGGTGCGCCCGCACCGCCCGTTCCGTTCGCTCTCGAGGAGGTGCGCGATGCTTCTGACCTCCGGTCAGCTCGCCGACCTCCGTCAGCGCACGCGCCAGTCCGCTTGGAGCAAGGGGCGCGTCGCGCACGGCTGGCCAACGCGCCGCTGAGCGGTCTCCCCGCTCGGCACGCGCTCGCGCACGGGCCCGAGTCCCGTCGCCGCGAACCTCCCCACGGTCCCCTGACCCGCGCCGCTGCGGCGCGTCGGCGGCCGTGGACCCAGCCGAGAAAAGACGAGAGGAACTCCGATGGTCGACCCCGAGGTGACCGTCAACGGGAAACGCACCGCGATCGGCGCCGTTCCCGTGCACACCACGGCACTGGACTGGCTCCGCGGACAGGGCCTGACCAGCTGCAAGGAGGGCTGCGCCGAAGGCGAATGCGGCGCGTGCGCGATCCTGGTCGCGCGCCCCGGCGTCGAATCCCCGACGGACCTGGTCGCGATCAACGCGTGCCTCGCCCCGGTCGGCTCGCTGGACGGGCAGGAGGTGTGGACGGCCGAGGGTCTCGGCTCCGCCGAGGACTTGCACCCGGTGCAGCACGAAATGGCCGTGCGCGGCGGATCCCAGTGCGGTTACTGCACTCCCGGCTTCGTCTGCAGCATGGCCGCCGAGTACTACCGCGGCGACCGCGACGCGACCGGCGACGACCACGCGCCGAACGGCTTCGACATCCACGCGCTGAGCGGAAACCTCTGCCGCTGCACCGGATACCGGCCGATCCGCGACGCCGCGCACGCGCTCGGCGCTCCCCCGGCGTCGGATCCGCTGGCACAGCGACGGGCCTGCGGTGCGCCGGAACCCGTTGCGACACAACTGCATGGCGACGGACGGGACTACCTCCGACCGGCCAGCTGGACCGAAGCACTGCAGCTGCGCCACGACCGTCCTAACGCGACCTTCGTGGCCGGGTCGACGGACTGGGGCGTCGAGGTGAACATCCGCGGCGTCCGGGCGGACTGTGTCGTCGCCATCGATCGCGTGCCCGAGCTGCAGATGCTGGACATCGGCGCGGAGACGATCGAAATCGGGGCCGGGCTGAGCCTCACCGAAATGGACCGCCGCCTCGACGGAAGGGTGCCGCTGCTGAGCCAGCTGATCCCGCAGTTCGCGTCGCGGCTGATCCGGAATGCCGCGACACTCGGCGGAAACCTTGGCACTGGCTCACCGATCGGCGACTCCGCCCCGGTCCTGCTCGCTCTCGGCGCGAGCGTCGTGCTGTCCTCTGTAGACGGAGACCGCGAGGTGCCGCTCGACGAGTACTTCACCGGCTACCGGCAGAGCGTCCGGCGGGCCGACGAGCTGATCAGGTCTGTCCGGATTCCCCTGCCGCTGGCCGGAACCACGGCGTTTCACAAGGTCGCCAAACGGCGGTTCGACGACATTTCCAGCGTCGCCGTCGCGTTCGCGCTCGACATCGAAGACGGTCTCGTGCGCACCGCGCAGATCGGGCTCGGCGGGGTCGCCGCGACGCCGATCCGGGCCAAAGACACCGAAGCGGCGCTCGTCGGGCAGTCCTGGAGCGAGGGAACCGTCCGCGCCGCCGCGGAAATCCTGCGCGGCGAGGGCACGCCGATGGACGACCACCGCGCGAGCGCGGCCTACCGCGCCGCGACGTTGGGCCGAAGCCTGCTGAAACTGCACGCCGACTCTCTTGAGGGGGCACGAGCATGAGCGCCTTGTCCGAACGCCCGGAAAGCCCGTCCATCGGGATCGCCCGGCCGCACGAAGCCGCCGCGGCGCACGTCCGGGGCACCGCGCTGTACACCGACGACCTCGTCGCCCGCACCAAAGACGTCCTGCACGCATACCCCGTACAGGTAAACGAGGCCCACGCGAAGGTGCTCGCGATCCGCACCGAGGCAGCCGAGGGCGTGCCCGGCGTGGTCCGGATCCTCACCGCGGCGGATGTCCCTGGGGTCAACGATTCCGGCGTGCACCACGACGAACCGCTATTCCCGTCCGAGGTGATGTTCTTCGGCCACGCGGTGGCCTGGGTGCTCGGCGAAACGCTGGAAGCGGCGCGGCTGGGCGCGGCGGCCGTCGAGGTGGACACCGAAGCGCTGCCGTCGCTGGTGACGGTCGGCGAGGCGATCGCCGCGGGCAGTTTCCAGGGCGAGCCGCGAGTGGTGGCGCGCGGGGACGTCGACCCGGCGATGGCCGGTTCAGCGCACGTTTTCCGCGGCGAGTTCGACTTCGCCGGCCAGGAGCACTTCTACTTGGAAACCCAGTGCGCGCTGGCGCACGTGGACGAGTCCGACCAGATTTTCGTGCAGAGCAGCACGCAGCACCCGTCGGAAACGCAGGACATCGTGGCGCACGTGCTGGGCAAGCACAGCCACGAGGTCACCGTGCAGAGCCTGCGGATGGGCGGCGGCTTCGGCGGCAAGGAATGGCAGCCGCACGGCTACGCCGCGGTCGCCGCGCTCGGCGCGACGCTCACCGGACGTCCGGTGCGGCTGCGGCTGACCCGCACCCAGGACATGACGATGACCGGGAAACGGCACGGTTTCCACGCCGAATGGAGCGTCGGCTTCGACTCCGACGGCAAGCTTCAGGCGCTGGACGTCGTGCTGACCGCGGACGGCGGCTGGAGCCTCGACCTGTCCGAGCCGGTGCTCGCCCGCGCGCTCTGCCACGTCGACAACGCGTACTGGATCCCGCACGTCCGCGCGATGGGGCGGATCGCGAAGACGAACAAGACGTCGCAGACCGCGTTCCGCGGATTCGGCGGGCCGCAGGGCATGCTGGTGATCGAAGACATCCTCGGCCGCTGCGCACCCATGCTCGGCATCGACCCGATCGAGCTGCGGCGGCGCAACTTCTACTCCGAAGGCCAGGACACGCCGTACGGGATGCCGGTACGGCACCCGGAGCGCATCCACCGGATCTGGCAGCAGCTCCTCGACTCGGGCGACGCCGAGCGTCGGCAGGCCGAGATCGCGGCGTACAACGCGCAGCATCCGCATTCCAAGCGCGGCCTCGCGATCACGCCGGTGAAGTTCGGGATCTCCTTCAACCTCACCGCGTTCAACCAGGCCGGCGCGCTGGTGCACGTGTACAAGGACGGCTCGGTCCTGATCAACCACGGCGGCACCGAAATGGGCCAGGGCCTGCACACGAAGATGCTGCAGGTGGCCGCGACCGCGCTGGGCGTGCCGCCGGAGAAGGTGCGGCTGGCCCCGACCCGGACGGACAAGGTGCCGAACACCTCGGCCACCGCGGCGAGTTCGGGCGCGGACCTCAACGGCGGTGCGGTCAAGAACGCCTGCGAGCAGATCCGAGACCGGCTTCTCCCCGTCGCGGCGGGCAAGCTCGGCGTTCCGGAAAGCGACGTCCGGATCGTCCGCGGCGCCGCGCGCACCCCGTCCGGCGAGGAACTCGGCTGGGACGAACTCGTGCACGCGGCCTACTTCGACCGGGTGCACCTGTCGGCCGCCGGGTACTACCGGACCGAGGGCCTGAGCTGGGATTCCGCCACGATGAGCGGCACCCCGTTCAAGTACTTCGCCTACGGCGCGGCGCTGGCCGAGGTCGAGGTGGACGACTTCACCGGCGCGTACCGGACGCGGCGGGTCGACATCGTGCACGACGTCGGCGACAGCCTGTCCCCGCTGATCGACATCGGCCAGATCGAGGGCGGCTTCGTGCAGGGCATGGGCTGGCTGACGCTGGAAGACCTGCGCTGGGACGAATCCGACCGGCCCTCGCGCGGACGGCTCGCGACCCAGGCGGCGAGCACGTACAAGCTGCCGAGCCTGTCGGAGATGCCGGAGGTCTTCAACGTCACGCTGCTGACCGACGCCGCGGAAGAAGGCGCGGTCTACGGGTCGAAGGCGGTCGGCGAACCGCCGTTGATGCTGGCCTTCGCGGTGCGGGAAGCGCTGCGGCAGGCGGTCGCCGCGTTCGGCGAGCCCGGGCACAGCGTCGACCTGGCTTCCCCGGCGACGCCGGAGGCGGTGTTCTGGGCGATCGACCGCGCCGTCACCGCCGCTCCGGTGATCGAGGCGCAGGTACCGGATCTGGTGGGCCAGCCGTGAACTGGCTCAGCGCGGTGCAGCACCTGCGGGACGCGGGGCTGCCGGGCGTGCTCGTCACGGTGACGTCCTCGCGCGGGCACACCCCGCGCGAGGGCGGCGCGAAAATGGTGGTGGGGTCTTCGGAAACCCACGGCACGATCGGGGGCGGCAACGCCGAGGCGGTCGCGATCGAGCGAGCCCGGGAACTGTTGCGGGACAACGCCACCGCGCCCGAGCTGCAGACGCTTTCGTTGTCCGACAAGGCTCCTTACCAGCACGGAGTGCAATGCTGCGGAGGGACGATGACGCTGTTGTTCGAGCCGCTTCCGGTGCGTCCGGCGGTGGCGGTCTTCGGGGTCGGGCACGTCGGCCTGGAGCTGGCGCGGGTGCTCGCCCGGCACGAGGTTTCGCTGCATCTGATCGACAGCCGGCCGGCACAGCTGACCGCGGAACGGCTGGCTGTGCTCGACGACGCGGTGGCGAGCGTGCACGTCCACCAGGTCCCGCTGCTGCCGGAGACGGTGCTGTCGGAGCTGCCCGCGGGCACGCACGTGCTGATCATGACGCACGACCACGCCGAGGACATCGCGCTGTGCGACGCGGCTCTGCGCAGCGGGACGTGCGGGTCGATCGGGCTGATCGGGTCCGCCGGGAAGTGGTCGCGGTTCCGGAAGCGCCTGACCGACCTCGGCCACGACGAGACCGCGCTGTCCCGGATCACGACACCGATCGGGCTTCCGGACCTGACCGGCAAGGAACCGGCGGTGATCGCGGTGAGCGTCGCGGCGGCGTTGCTGCGGAAGTTCCAGGCGCGCGTCCGGCCGGGCGCGCTTCAGGCGTAAATCGCTTGCCTGCCCCCGGGAGCGCGGCTGGGATACGGTTGAGACACCGTCAGCTCCCGGGGGACTTCTGCGATGGAAATTCGGCACGACAACGACTACGACCTGTACTTCAGCACCGTCCAAGCCGCGTTCGGCCGGTATTGGCCGGAGTCGGCGGGCAGCGGTGTCCTGGGCGCTTACGAGCGCGAACGGAGTCTGGTCGCCTTCGCCCCGGATGGGAAGCCGGTCGGCACCGCCGCCGCGCACTCCTTCGACCTCACCCTGCCTGGTGACGTCCTCGTCCCCGCTGCTGGCGTGACCGCGGTCGGCGTGCTGCCGACGCACCGGCGGCAAGGCGTGCTCCGCGCGATGATGCAGGAACAGCTCGCCGACGTCCGTGCCCGCGGCGAGTTTCTGTCCGTCCTGCTCTGCAGCGAAGCGGTGATCTACCGGCGGTTCGGCTACGGACCGGCGACGTACACGGAGCAGATGACCGTCGAGCGGCACCGGACCGATTTCGCCGCTCCGCGCGGGGCCGGCGTCGAAACCGGCTCCATCGAACTGCTGCGGCGCGTCGACTGCGGAGAGCTTCTGGAGGAGATCTACGACCGGTACCGCCGGACGCAGCCTGGTGCGCTGTCACGGCCGCACCGCTGGTGGGCTCTGGGCGCGGGCCACCCGCCGACCGGACCGGAGCCGCGCTACCTCGCCGTGCACCGGGACACCGGCGGTGTCGCGAACGGGTACGCGAGCTACCTGGTCACGGCCAGCACTCTGACGGTCGACGAGGTCATCGCGGTCGACGACGCGGGGTTCACCGCGCTCACGCAGTTCCTGCTCGGGCACGACCTGGTCAAGAAGATCGAGTTCAAGCACCTCCCGCCGGGGAACCCGCTGCGCTGGCAGCTGGCGGACCTGCGCGCGGCCGAGCCGAGGGGGACGGACTGGCTGTGGGTGCGGATCCTGGACGTCCCGCGCGCGCTGACCGCGCGTGGCTGGTTCACGGACGGTTCGCTGGTCCTCGACGTGACCGACCCGTTCCTCGACCAGGACGGCCGGTATCTGCTGACGGTGCGGGACGGGAAGGCCGAGTGCACGCGGACGGATCTCGCGCCTGACCTGTCCCTGGATGTGAGCGATCTGGGTTCGGTCTACCTCGGCGGGACCCTGCCGAGCGTGCTGGTCCGGGCTGGGCATGTCCGGGCGCATCACGAAGAGGCGGCCGGACGGGCGGATCTGCTGTTCCGATCCGATCGTGCGCCGCACTGCGTGCACTGGTTCTAAGCCAGCACCTCAGCGGCCAACCGGCGGGCGTAGGCGGCGTCGAGACCGTCCGGACGGAACAGGATCCGGTACATGATCGGCGCCACCACCCGGTCCATCACCGCTTCCGCCGAAGGGGCCGCCTCGCCGCGGGCCACCGCCCTGGCCAGGACTACTTCGACCTGGTCAGCGGCGTAAGCCGAGCACTGTCCGGCGTTGCTCCCGTCCGGGTCGCCGAGCAGCGCGTCGCGGATGTAGGCCCGGCCGGCGGGCGACGACATCTCGTCCAGGAACAGTTCGGTCCACGCCGCCAAGTCCTCCGCCAGCGAACCGTGGTCCTCGGGCGGCGCTTCCGGGCGCAGCCGCTCGACCGCGACGTCCGACAGGAGTTCCTGCAGGTCTCCCCACCGCCGGTAGACCGTCGACGGCGTGACGCCCGCGCGCGCCGCGACCTGGGGCACGGTCAGCGCGTCCCGGCCCGTTTCGGCAATCAGGTCGCGGACGGCGGCGTGCACCGATTCCTGGACTCGCGCACTGCGCCCGCCCGGACGCACCATCCGCTTTTGGCTCACCTTGTCACTGTAAGCCGCGTGCGTTCCAGGGCGTGGCCGGTCCGCAGCAGCACCGGTTCGCCGTGCGGTCGGGCGATCAACTGCAGGCCGATTGGCATCCCGTCCGGGTCGTCGCCGATCGGGAGGGTCAACGCTGGTGCGCCGGTGATGTTCGCGGGGGCCGACAATCGCACGTACGCGTCCGAGACCGCTTCCACGGTGCCGTCAGACCAGGTGATCGTCTCCTGTCCGGCTGGGACGGCGGTCATCGGGACGGTCGGTGCGGCGAGGACGTCGATCTTTTCGAACAGCCGCGTCCATTCTTCGCGCATGAGGGTGCGGGCGCGTTGGGCGCGCAGGTAGTCCCCCGCGCTCATCAGCTCGCCGGCTTCGAGCAGGACACGAACGTCGGCGGCGTACTGGTCGGGCACGGCTCGCAGGCTTCGTTCGTGATACGCCGTGGCTTCGGGGACCATCAAGCCCCAGTGCGTTGCCTGGAGGTAGCGGGTCATCGGGATTTCGACGTCGACCAGTTCGGCCCCGAGTTCGGCGAGGTGGTCGATGGCCTCGCGGACCGCGGCTTCCACCACCGGGTCGATGCGGTCGAAGTAGTAGTTGCCGGGGATTCCGACGCGTAGTCCGGTCAGGTCCTCGCGGGTCGGGATTGATTGTCCGATGAGGACGGACAGCACCAGCGCGGCGTCCTCGACGGTGCGAGTGATCGGGCCGACGTGGTCCAGCGACCAGGACAGCGACGTCACGCCGTTTCGCGGGATGAGGCCGTACGTCGGTTTGAGGCCGACGACTCCGTTCAGCGCGGCGGGGACGCGGATCGAGCCGCCGGTGTCGGTGCCCAGCGCGAACGTCGCGGCACCGGCGGCGACGGCTACCGCTGAGCCGCCGCTGGATCCCCCGGCCACGCGGGACGGGTTGCGGGCGTTGTGCGTCTGCGGAGTCGTGAGGCCGTAAGCGAATTCGTGCGTGTGGGTTTTGCCGAGGAGGACCGCTCCGGCGGCCTTGAGCCGGGCGGCGACGGTGCTGTCTTTCTCGGCGCGATGTCCGGCGCGGACCTGGGAACTGGCGGTGGTCGCGGTTCCGGCGACGTCGATCAGGTCCTTCAGGCCCATGGGGATGCCGTGCAGCGGGCTGCGGATCTGGCCGAGTGCCGTGGCTTCGGCACGGGCCCGCTCTGCGTCCACTGAGACATACGCGTGCAGCCGGGGTTCCACCTCGTCGATGCGGGTCAGTACGTCCTCGACCAGCTCTGTTGGCGACACCCGCCGGTCACGGATCGCGGCGGAGGCTTCGGCGAGGGTGAGGTCAGCCAGCGACACGGACGTCCTCCTCCGCGCGGTAGGTGGAAGCCGGTGCGGTGTCGCCGAAATCCAGGTCGCGCAGGACGGACACCACGGAGTGGATGTGGTTCGCGACGGCGGCCACGGTGGTATGCCTGGCGGCCTTCAGGGGCAATCCGGCTCGGGCAGCGAGATGCGCGGCCTCGTCGGGGGTCAGGTCGGACACAGGGACTCCTAAAAGCTAAATGTTTGCTTTAAGCGACGGTAGCGGCTACCGTCGCTTAAAGCAAACCTGTTGCGTTAAGGAGGGCTCATGTCTTGGACCATCGGCGAGGTCACGGTCCATCGGGTCGACGAGATCGCATTCCCCGCCGCGACCGGGCCGTGGCTGCTTCCCGGCGCGACGGCCGAGGTCGTCTCCGGCGAAGACTGGTTGCATCCGGATTTCGCCGACGGCGGCGCGATTCGCTTGCACAGCCACAGTTTCGCGTTCGAGAAGGACGGGATGAAGATCCTCGTGGACACCGGCGTCGGCAACGGGAAAACCCGCGCCAACCCGGCGTGGAACGACCTCGACACCGGGTACCTGGACGCGCTGACCGCCGCCGGGTTCGCGCCGGACGAGGTCGATCTGGTGCTGCTCACCCACCTGCACACCGACCACGTCGGCTGGAACACCCGAGAGGAGGACGGCGAGTGGGTGCCGACGTTCGCCTCCGCCCGGCACGTCACCTCCCGCGCCGAACGGGAGTTCTGGGCGGCCTACGAGATGGACGCGCCGCGGCGGCAGATGTTCGAGGATTCCGTGCTGCCAGTGGAGCGTGCGGGACTGCTGGACCTGGTCGACGTCCCCGCCGACGGGATGGAAATCGTGGCCGGCGTGCGGTTGCTGCCGACGCCCGGCCACACCCCCGGGCACGTCTCGATCGAGCTGACCAGCTCCGGCGAAACCGCACTGATCACCGGGGACGCGGTGCACCATCCAGTGCAGTTCGCGCATCCGGAGATCGGTGCTTCGGTGGACATCGACCCGGCGGAATCCGAGAAGACCCGCCGTCGCCTCCTGGCCGAGCTAGCCGATTCGGGCGCTCTCGTGCTGGGCACGCATTTCGCCCCGCCCACCGGCGGCAGCCTGGTCCCCCACGGCTCCGGCTACCGGCTCGCGGAACGTCCGTGAAGGACTCCTTGACGGAATCTGATTCCTTCGAGGAGTCCTTCACGGACCTCAGGACAGATGGGTGGGCAGGCCCGCGACGGCCTCGCTGATCGCGGCGTCGAAGGCGTCGGCGAGCGAGTCCGGCGCGATTTCGGTGCTGTATACGACGATCGACCGGCCGGGATCGATCTCCAGCACGTCTACGGTGCCGAGGTGCGCGGTGACGGGGAGATCGCCGCCGGTCACCCGGTATTGCAGCCGCCGTCGGACCGGGTCATGCGTGACGACGGCTTCTTCCAGGACCGAGCCGTCCCCTAGGACCACGGTGCGGTGCTGGGTATCGCCGGTGGAGGACTTCATCGACGGGAACCAGTCGGCGACGGACGCGACGTCGCCGATCACCTGCCACACCGCGTCGGCGGGGGCGTCGAGCAGGACGTGGGAGCGAAGGGCGGCCATCAGCTGTCCGAGAAGAGCTTGCCCGCCCGCGCCCAGTTCGCGGTGTCGACGTCGGTGAACACGATGCCGACCGATTCCGGGGCGCAGTTTCCGACGCGGCAGATCTCGCGGGTCAGCACCTCGGCCAGCTCGCGTTTCTGCTCGGTGGTGCGACCGGGGAACCAGTCGATCTGAACGTGGGGCATGAGAACTCCTTGTCAGCTCAGGGAATCAGCGGCCTGCTGAGTACGGGTGCGGTAATCGCGGCGAATGGCGAGCGCTTCGTCCAGATCGACCGCCACGAAACGGGTCTTGGTATTCGGCGCGGACTGCGCCACCAGGTCCAAGTCTCCGCTGAGGACAGTGCCGACCATCATGTACCCGCCGCCGGACACCGCGTCCCGGTGCAGGATGATCGGTTCGACACCGCCGGGGACCTGGATCGAGCCGATCGGATAAGGCGCGTCCACGATGTTCGACGGGTCCTGTCCGGCGCCGAACGGCGGCGTGCGCGGTTTCGTTTCCAATTGCGCGCCCTGGTAACGGAATCCGACGCGGTCCGCGACCGGGGTGAGCGTCCAGTTGGTGTCCAGGAATGTCGCGCGGCCCGCGTCGGTGAGCACGTGGTCGTAGAGTCCCATCACCACGCGGACTTCGATTTCCTTCGACAAAGCCGGGCGCAAGGGTTCCGGCAGTGAACGACCGGGGACACCAGCGCCGGTGCCGACGGGGATGACGTCCCCGGCGACCAGCGGCGCACCGCTGATCCCGCCGAGTTTGCCCAGCCCATAAGTGGATCGGCTGCCCAGCACCAAAGGGACGTCAATGCCGCCGCTTACCGCGATGTACGCGCGAGCGCCGCGTTTGCAGAACCCGAACGTGAGCACGTCGCCCGCTTTCACCGCGAACGCTTCCCACAACGGCCGTTCCTCGCCGTTGAGTTTCGGCGGAAGTTCGGCGCCGGTGATCGCGATGACCGTTTCCTCGGTGAAATGCAGCTCCGGTCCCATGTAGACACACTCGAGCGCGGCCTCGCCGGGATCGTTGCCCACCAGGCGGTTCGCGACCGAGTACGAGTACTGGTCGAGCGCGCCCGACGGCGGGATGCCGACGTCGTAGTAGCCGTTGCGGCCGGAGTCCTGGATCGTCGTGGCCAGTCCGGGCTGGCGGACCTCAATCGGCATCGAGCACCTCCATCAGTCCCGCGGTGAAGCCGTCCGGGTCGTCGAGGTACTCGCGCAGCCCGAAGTCGACCGGGCGCGAACGGATCCGGAACGTCCCGGCCTCGACCTCCTTGACGTAGTCGTCGTACTGGTCACGGTCGATCGGCTTGAACCGGACGATGTCGCCGGGCCGGAAGAACACCATGAAATCGCCGAAGTCCGGAAGTTCCTGCGCGGGATCGTAAATCGGCGCGGGCGTGATGCCGAACATCTGGTATCCGCCCGCCCCGCGGACCGAGTAGATACAGCTGAAGCAGCCGCCGTAGCCGACTGTCTGCTTAGGAGTGTCCGTACGCGGTCGCAGGTATTTCGGCACGACGATCTGCCGTTCCCGAGGCACCATCTGGTACATGAACGGCAGCCCGGCGACGAACCCGACCATCGAGACGAACCACGGCGCGCCGCTGTGTGCCGCGATGAATTCCTCCGCGCCGGCGTATCCGTTGATCCGCGCGGCGTACTCGATGTCCGTCGCGTCCGGGTCCTGGTGGCGGTCGCGGAATCGCATCAGCGTCTCGGTAGTCCACGGATCCTGGTACAGCACCGGAATTTCGACCACGCGAGTGGCGAGACTGAAGTCCGCCGCGTCGCCGACCTTCTCCTCGATGTCGCGCAAATGCGCCATCAGCGTGCGTGGTTCGATGACATCCGGGTTGTACCGGACCTGATAGGACGCGTTCGCCGGGCAGATCTCCACGACGCCGTCCAGCCGGTTCTCGCGCAGCGACGTGGTGATCGCCATCGCGCGGAAGTTGGCCTGCAGGCTCATTTCCTCGGCCAGCTCGACGAAAATGTGCTCGTCCCCGCCCCAGCTGTACCGGGCGGGCGTCGCGCCGCTCATGCGCCCGCCTCCGCTCGCCGGACGAGCCACTCTTCGAGCGTCCCGGTGGTGAACGCGCCGTCGGCGAACCATTGCTGCCCGAGGAGTTCGATGAGCAGCGTCGTGGTGGTGGGAACGCCTTCGACGACCAATTCGGACAGTGCCCGCTTCGCCCGCCGCAACGCGGTCGGCCGGTCTTCGCCCCACACGACCACCTTGGCCACCAAGGAGTCATAAAACGGCGGGACCTGGCTGCCCGGTGCGAGCCAGGTGTCGGTACGCACCCACGGGCCGCCCGGAAGCCGCACGTCGCCGATCTTCCCAGGACCAGGAAGGAAATTGCGGTCCGGATCCTCAGCGCAGACGCGGAATTCGATGGCGTGGCCACGCTTGGTCACGTCGGATTGCTTGAACCGCAACGGTTCCCCGGCCGCGATCCGCAATTGCTCGGCGACCAGGTCGATCCCGGTGATCAGCTCGGTGACCGGGTGCTCGACCTGGATCCGGGTGTTCATCTCGATGAAGAAGAATTCGCCGGTGTCGTCGTCCACGAGGAACTCGCACGTGCCCGCGCTGCGGTAGCCGACCTCCTTGCACAACCGCACCGCCGCGGACGTCATCTCGGTCCGGATCCGCTCGTCGATCCCCGGCGACGGAGCTTCCTCGACCACCTTCTGCCGCCGCCGCTGCAACGAACACTCGCGCTCGAACACGTGCACCGTCTCGGAACCGTCGCCGAGCACCTGCACCTCGACGTGCCGCGCGGCCCGCACGAACCGCTCCAGGTACATCTGCCCGTCACCGAAAGCGCTCGCCGCCTCGCCGGAAGCCTGCGGGAACGCGACTTTCAACTCGGCTTCGTTCGCGACCACCCGGATCCCGCGCCCGCCGCCGCCAGCCGCGGCCTTGAGCATGATCGGATACCCGATCTCGCCCGCCGCCGCGACGGCTTCGGCCACATCGGACACTCCGCCGGGCGTCCCCGGCACCGTCGGCACCCCGGCCGCCTGCGCCACCTGCCGCGCGCGGACCTTGTCCCCCATCTGCTCGATGACCGAGGCCTCCGGGCCGACGAACGTCAGCCCCGCGTCGGCCACCGCCGCGGCGAACGACGCGCGCTCGGACAGGAATCCGTAGCCCGGATGCACCGCGTCCGCGCCGGTTTCCTTTGCCGCGGCGAGGATCGCGTCCGCGACCAGATAGCTCTTCGTCGCCGGGGCCGGGCCGATCGGGACGACCTGGTCGGCGAGCAGCGCGTGCGTCGCGCTCCGGTCCGCCTCGCTGACGACCGCGACCGTCTCGATCCCGAGGTCGTTGGCCGCGCGGATGATCCGGACCGCGATCTCGCCGCGATTGGCGATCAGCACCCGTTTCATGCGTCCACCTCGAGCACCACGAGCGGCTGGCCCGCGTCGACGACCGCCTCGGCGTCGGCGGAGAACTCCACGACGGTCCCCGCCGCGCCCGCGGGCACCGGGTAGAAGGACTTCATCACCTCGACCAGCCCGACCGTGTCGTCCGCGCCGACCTGCTGGCCGGGCTTCACGAAATCCGGGCTGTCCGGATCGGGCCTGCGGTAAAAGACCCCGGGGATGGGCGAAACCACTTCGAGACGGGACATCAGCGTCACCTCGCGCTCGGTTCGGCAGGAACAGTCAGTTGAAATCAGGTCAGGTACGGCGTCAAGGCGTCGTGCACGCTTTTCGCCAGATCCACCGCGCCAGGAGTGTCGGAGTGCACGCAGATGCAGTCCGCGCGCATCGGGATGTCCTGACCGTCCACAGAGGTCGCGAGCCCCTCGGTCACCGCGCGCACGGACCGTTCGGCGGCGATCGCCGGGTCGTAGGCGACGTGCTCGCGGGTGATGATGAGCGAACCGTCGGCCCGGTAGTCGAGGTCGGTGTAGTACTCGGCGATGAAGCCCTGGCCGCGCTTGCCCCACACCTTTTCGTGCATGGTGTTGGCCATGCCCATCAACGGCACGTCGAACACGTCGGCCGCCTCGGCGATCGCCCGCGCGACCGTCTCGTCCCGCGACGCCAACCCGTACAGCGCGCCGTGCGGTTTGATGTGGTTGAGCGGCATGCCGTGCTCGGCCAGGAAACCGGTCAGCGCGCCCACCTGGTACACCACCGCGGCGGTGAGTTCCTCGGGCTCCATCTTCAGCTCCCGCCTGCCGAACCCGTCGCGGTCCGGGAACGACGGGTGGGCGCCCACCTTCACCGAATGCTCGTGCGCCAGCGCGACTGTCCGCCGCATGACGACCGGGTCGGCGGCGTGGAAACCGCAGGCGACGTTCGCGACCGTGATGTAGGGCATGATGCCCTCGTCGTCGCCGCAGCGGTAGATGCTGTAGGCCTCGCCCATGTCGCAGTTGATGGCAACCATGAGTGCTTTTCCTTGTCTTTCAGGCGGTCTTTCAGGAGGTCTTCCGGGAGATCCGTCAGGAATGCGCGATCTTCGGGGTGTCCCCGTCGGGGTCGATGTAGACGTCGTCGCCCTCGAGCCGCACCGGGTACCGGGCGAGTCGCGCGTGGCCGGGGTTGATGCCCTGGCAGGTCGTGAGGTCGAACGTCCACAGGTGGCTTTTGCACATGAGGGTCTTCTTGTCCAGTTCGCCCTCGACCAGTTCGACCTGCTGGTGCGGGCAGATCGCCTGGGTCGCGACGACGTCGCCGCCGTCGAGGTGGGCGATCAGCACCTCCTTGTCCCCCACCTCGAACGACTCCATGTCGCCTTCCCAGACGTCGTCGAGGCTGCACACCCGCACGTAACCCATGCGGAAGCTCCTTTCTCAGCTGAACCGGTCGAAATGGAGCCGGTCGGCGTCGAGCCCGCCGTCCAGCACCAGCGCGCGGGCGAGCGCGTCGGTCATCGCGGGCGGCCCGGCGGCGTAGTAGGTGAAGTCAGTCAGCGTCTCGCCCAGCTTCGCGACCACGGCCTCGTGCACGAATCCTTGGTGCGATCCGGAATCCGCAGTGTCCGGTTCGGACACCGCAGTGTGGACATGGAGGGCGCGCAGGCGTCGTTGCGCCATCGCCATCGCTTCCGGGATGTGCACATCGCGCGGAGCACGGCCGCCGCAGAACAAATGGACAGTGCGCTCGCCGGCGTCGGCCTGCGCGGCGGCGCCGAGCACGACGCTCGCCATCGCGCCGAGGCCGGAACCTCCTGCGACACAAACGATGTCGCGGTTGTCGCCAGCGCGATAGTACGCCTGTCCGTACGGGCCGTCCAGCTCGATCGTCTCGCCGAGATCGAGCCCGTCGAACAGGATCGACGTCGCTTTCCCGCCCGGCGACCGCTTGACGACGAATTTCCATTCCCGCTGGCAGTTGCCGAGATTGCTCATCGAGTACGCGCGTTCGATCCCGCTGGGGAACCCGAGCATCGCGTACTGGCCGGCGCTGAACGCGGCGTGCTTTTCGGCGGTGAACACGAATTCGGCCATGTCGTGGGTGAGCCGGTGCACCTCGCGCAGCTGGGCGCGCTGCCGGATCGGCCGGTGCGGCGCGGGTTCCGGCACGGAGCTCAAGTCGACCACGCAGTCGCTGGCCGGTTCGCTCTGGCACGCCAGCCGGCGGCCTTTGCGCCGGTCGCGGGCGCTGAGTCCGGGTGCGTCCGCCCAGCGCGTGCGGACGTCGCCTTCCAGCAGTTCGTACCGACAGCTTCCGCAGGCTCCGCTGTTGCACTCGTAGCTGAGACCGACCCCCGCGCGGAGGGCGGCACGCAGCAGCGTGTCGCCCTCCGCGCAAGGAAAGCGAACGCCGGTCCCCCGCAGGAGGACTTGGTGTTCGGTCGTCATGGCCGGTTCAGCCTCCGATGCCGAGCTGCCGCTGGAACGCCCGGACCGCGCCGATCGCGTTCTCCGCCGCTTCGGCGTTCTCCGCCACCTCGGCGCCGTAAGCCTCGATCGCGGCGACCGCGAGCGGCTGCCATTTCGCGACCCACTCGCGCAGCTGCGTGACGTTCGAGTCCACTTCGGACATCTGGGCGACCAGCGCTTCGGTCCAGCGCCGCGAACGCTCGCTGTCCCGCAGCGCCGATTCGGCCAGCAGCGCGTGCAGCACGTCGCCGTGCCGCCGGGCGCTGACGCCGAGCTGGCGCAGCACGATCTCGTCGTACGCGGGCTTGGCCACCACGTTGAGCGCGACGAACGCCTCAGCCCAGTCGAAGGTGGTCAGCTGCTTCTCCATCAGCTCGCGGAACCCTTGCCAGGCGGGAAGTTCCTCCCACAGTTCGCGTTCGCGCTCGCCGAACCCCGCGGTCGGATGCGCCTGGCACAGCTCCGCGGTGCGATAGGCCACATTGGACAGCCAGCGCAGCGAATCGGCGGCCTGGAACGCAGCGCAGTTGGCGATGGTGCTGGCCGGGGCCATGTGCACGAGGTACGCGCTGGCCATCTGGATGGTGTGCAGCAGGTACCGGCTCGGCGTGTACAGCTGCGCTAGCATCGCCACCCACTCCGGCGAGAGGCCACGGTCGTGGCCCTCCGCGTCGTGCTGGTCGAGCAGTCCGTCCACATAGGACTCTTGGCCGTCCTGGAGGATGTTGTACGTGCGGTACACCAGCTCGTCCGGGTCGCGGAAAGCGTTCCAGTCCGGGTGCGTGATCGGGCTCTGGTTGCGGTACTGGCGGTAGAAGTCCGCCATGAACCCGGTGTGCCCGACGTCCCAGGGCTGCTCGGGGTCGCGGGTGTGCCACAGCAGGTTGGTCGAGACGATCTCGTACTCGCTCGGCTTGCGCCGGCGGGCGGCGAGGTGCCCCCAGGTCTTGAGCGGCTTGAGCGGGGTGCTCACGAGCTGGCCTCCTTGCGGGCTGCGGTGCCCAGGTAGAAGCGGAAGACGTCGCCGCCGGTCTCGATCCGCCCGACGAACGAGGGCATGATCAGCTCCAGCTCCGACATCTTGAACGGGCGGCCGAGTTCCTCGGCGATGGTCTCGCGGCGCAGGACGCATTCGCCGCCCTCGACCTCGACCCGTACGTAGGAGCCGCGGTCGCGGATGTCGACCCGGCAGCCCGGGTTGTCGGTCACGGCGGCGTCGGCGACGGCTCGCGCCACCTCGCCGACCTGAAGGACCGGGCCGACCGGGTCGGCGATGGGTTCAGCGGTGCTCATCCGGTCCTCCTCACTCGAAATAGACTTCGACGCATTCGGTCGGTCCGAGACCGGCCGCCGCGACGGTGCTGGCACGCTCGAACGGCTGCGCGTCGCCCTGGCGGCGCACGCGAAGCGTCCGGCCGGGCTGGTCGGGCACGTGGATGCCGACCGAGTTCTCGGCCGCCGCGGCGGCGAGTTCGTCCATCGTGTGCTCGCTGTCCGCGGGGAGCAGTTTGAGCACGAAGTCGCCGTCGAAGTGCACGGCGAGCGGAATGGTGGCCATCAGCGTTCCTTTCAGCCGGCCTTGACGAGCTGCTTGCGGTAGGTGTCGACCCAGGCGAAGCCGTGCGCGTCGTCGCCGCCGGGGCCGACCGAGCCGAGGCCCATGTACTCCAGGACGCCGCCGAGGTCCGCGGGCTGGATCTCGCCGCCGAGGAACCGGTCGACGAGGTTCTTGTGGTGCCGGTAGCGTTCCGGGTCGTCCTCGAAGATCCACTTGTCCACTTCGGACGCGAAGTGGTAGCGCCGTCCTTCGTGGACCAGCGAAATGTCGCGCAGCGTCTGGGAAGGCGTGCCGACGATCGGCAGCTGCGAGACGTTGCAGATGATCGGCAGCGTGCCCGGCACCGTCTTTTCCGGACGGTCGTGGGCGAAGTTGTCGATCAGGACGTCCCACACCTTGCCGAAGGTGCCGTTCCAGCCGGGGTACTTCTCCTCCAGCCAGTCGCGCTCCTCCGGGCTGACGCCCGCCGCCGGGTCCCACCACAGCGTCGGCCGCCACGAGTAGGTGCCGAGGTGCTGGCCGTGGTGGTGCTCGGAGATGTCGCGCAGGAAAATGTCCCAGTACCACGGCTTGGAGAGGCCGAGGTCCTCCAGCGAGCGCATGAACTGGGTGACGATCCATTCTTCCATGAATTCCTTGAAGGACGCCTCGCGCACGTCCAGCGGGACGTAGTAGTCCATCGGAATTCCGGACAGAATGGTGAACAGCCGGTACGAGCGCCAGAACGCGATGTCGATCTTCTTCTGCGCCACGTCCTTCTGGCCGTTCTCGATCAGCATCTGCAGCAGCGGCGTGCCGAGCTGCGCGTGCCGGGCCTCGTCGGACTGGATGCTCTGGATGAGCTTGGAGAACGTGAAGTCGCCCGCCTTCGCGGCGTCGCCGGAAAGCCCGATGAACTGCAGGTTCGTGAAACCGGTCTCGAAGGAGAAGTTCGCGAAAATCGAGGTCGACACGGCGTCTCGGGTCATCATCACGTCGTCGAAGAAGTGCCGCGCGCCGAGGGTGACCCAGTTGTCGGTGAACATCGCCGCGTGCGACCACTCGAACTGGCGGTCCTTGTTCACGTACTCGTGCGGGAAGTACAGCTGGATCTGGCCGTGCCGGATCTCGTCCAGCATCCCGAAGGTCGCCATGTTGCGCATGCCAGGAGCCTTCGACCAGCGCACGAAGCGAGACTCCTGGAACGACGCCCCGTACTCGACGAGCGCGACGGCCGCGTAGTGCTCCTTGAGAATGGAAATCCAGCCCGGGTCGGCTTTATTGTAGAGATCCGCGCGCTCCAACGCCGCCTTGACCGAATACGCCCCGGCGTCCTTCTGCCGCTGAATGTCGACGTATTCGCGATAACTCACCTTGTAGGGTTCGTCATAGGTCGCCCACACCTCGTCGGGCAACCCCTCGCCGCCGGACAACTCCGGCGGGAACAACTCAGCTTCGCTGACGTAACGCGGAGTCCATTGAGTGTCGCGGGCGATGTCGTACCACTGTGCTCGGTCCAGCAGAGCCATTGCCGGTGCTCCTTGTTGGTTTTTAGCTGCCGTGCTCGGAACCCAGCGGCCCTTCGCCGCCGGGGTAGACGAAGGACATGGCCGGGGAGTAGAACCCGAACGTCACCTGCAAGGGGTGGGCAGGCCGCAACCGGTAGGCAGGGTGTTCTTTGTCGAGGAACTCGAAGGATTCGACCGCGAATTCCTCGGCGATGTCAGCGACGTAGGCGTACCGCCCGCTGACGAATTCGCCATCGCGCCTCGTGATGTACCGCAGCTGCCCGGTGACCCGCTGCGGCGTGCCGATCGAGAGACGCGCGGTAGTCCGGATAATCGGCCGCCCCTCAACGGAAGTGGTGGCGACCAGCCGATCCCCGTCGAGATCAAGCGTCGTCTCCCCCGGCGCACCCGCCGGAACGCCGTGCTCCCGGGCGTAACGAATCATCGGCTCGGAACTGTTGTGATAATCGGTCCACCACCGCCCGGGGACTCCCGCTTCAGTGTCCAAGCCGGACAGATTCACCCCGAGATACGTCAGCGAGTAAGCACCGAACGCGTCGTCCCCGTCGCCCGCGGACGTCTGAGCGTCCCCCTCGACCACGTACTGATTGATGTAGCACGACCGATCAGCGGCCGGCGTGAGCCCGGCCGGAACCAGCTCCGCGACGCCCTCGGGATCCTCCGGCGCCCAAACGAGGTAGAGAGTCCGAGACCCCGTCACCAGCTGCGGCGGATGCAGCGACGTGCCCATCGGGGCACCTCCAGTTCACCGTTGAACTTCCCTCCGCTCCGGCCCTTTGAAGCGGTGTCCCAAAGACTGCGCGACGCACCCCCAGGCGGGTAGTGCGCAAGTTGGACAACGACCCGGCCAGGGATGCCAAACCGGAGCACCCACGCCCATCACCGCAGGTCAGCCACCCGCACAACGATCACCCGCCACCGTCTTCTGAATCCGTCAAGCCCCGCAATGACGTGAGGGGAACCCTGAGGGGGGGGACTGAACTGCTCCCCGGGAGTTGGACTGGGAATCGAGTTCCGGCTTGCGGGGAGTGTGTTGGTTGTATTCGTGCAGTTCGTTGTCTGAGGGGCAGCGGGAGGCTGCTGTGGCGTTGTTCGAGGCCGGGCACGGCCGCAAGGCGGTCGCGGCCCGGTTGGGCGTGTCGGCGACGGCGGTGCAACGCTTGCGTGATCGTTGGACGCTGCGGAGCGCGGGGGCGCTGATGAACAAACCGGACCGGCGGTCGTTCGCGTTCGAGTTCAAGCTCGAGGTCGTGGCCCGCTATGTCGGCGGCGAGGCGACCGCGCTCGAGCTGGCCCGCGAGCACGACCTGTCCTCGCCCAAGCTGGTCGAGTCGTGGGCGCGGGCGTACCGGCGCGACGGCGAGGACGCGTTGCGGCCCAAGCGGAAAGGCCGACCGGCCAAGCCTGTCGACCCGGGCGGGCCGGGCGAGCTGGAGCGGTTGCGGGCGGAGAACCAGCTGTTGTCGGCGAAGGTCGCCTACCTGGAAAAATTGCGGGCCTTGAGGGATCAGGGGCGAGGGTGAAAACCCAGGCCGTCGCCGCCCTCAAGGCCGACCACCCGCTGCCGGCGCTGCTGGCGGCCGCGGGCCTGGCCCGGTCCACGTTCTTCTACCACCAGGCCCGCCTGGACCGGCCCGACCCGCACGCCGAGCTCAAGACCGCGATCGCCGAGGCCTTCGCGGCCGCCCGCGGCCGCTACGGGCACCGGCGCATCCACGCGGTCCTGGCCCGCGACGGCTGGCACGTCGCCAAGAAGACCGTGCTCAAGGTCATGAACGCCCTCGGCCTGGCCTGCAAGATCCGGCGGCCCCGCCGGCACCGGTCCTGGCTCGGGCAGCCCGGCACGACCGCGCCGAACCTGCTCGACCGCCGGTTCACCGCCGACGCCCCGGACACCAAATGGGTCACCGACGTCACCGAGTTCCGCATCGGCGACCGCAAGCTCTACCTCTCGCCGATCGTCGACCTGTTCGACCGGTCCGTCGTCGCCTACTCCTGCGGGCCGTCCCCGTCGCTGGAGCTGACCCATTCCTCGCTGCGCGCCGCGATCGCGACCCTGCCCGCCGGAGCCAGCCCGTTGGTGCACTCCGACCAGGGCTTCCAGTACCGGCACCACTCCTGGCGCACCCTGCTCGCCGACGCCGGCCTGACCCAGTCCATGTCACGCCGCGCCACCTGCCTCGACAACTCGATCGCCGAGAACTTCTTCGGCCACCTCAAAGAAGAACTGTTCCACCACAACAGATTCGACACCATCGAGGAATTCACCGCCGCACTGCACGACTACATCCACTGGTACAACACCACCCGCATCTCCACCACCCTCAAGGGCCTGAGCCCGGCCGAATACCGAGCCCAGGCCCTCACGGCCTAACCTTTACTCAGCCAGTCCAACTTTCAGGGGCCAGTTCACACCTCCCCCGCCCCCGATACGAAGCCAAAAACGCGGCGCGGGGGTGCTTGTCAAGGCATCTTTCCCGCCTTGACAAGCACCCCCAGACCGTCAGCACAATCAAGCTTCGGGGTGCCCCACGCAACCACGGTTTCGCAAGGGGCCCCTCACGCACAACCAGGCCGCAAACGCAGCGAGCCCGGGAATCCAGAGCCACGAATCACGACCACCCCACTTTCCCCGGTAACGAACGCACCACATTAACGACGCGAATGCGCGACCACGACCCCGAACGGACCAGCCGGTACCGGGTTCGCGCCGGACGACGGGTGGAAGCGGGCTCACCGGAACGGGTTGATGGCCTTCCGCCAATTTCTCCGGCTCTTTCCGCGCCGACCTGGGCGGCCGACCGGAAACCGACATCGTTACACCCCGATCGGGTAGGGATAACTCACGCGCAGTCTCCGTCAACGCGGCCCGAACCCGCCTCCGTCACCCTGATGAGGCGCGGCGAACCCCCGGGTTGGCGGATTGGCCGGGGGACCTCCTCCGTGCGGGAATGGTGTCACCGTCCGACATCGCAGTCGCCCGGTTTTTCCCAGGGAAAGGGAAGGGTTCGTTTTCATGGACGTCCGGTACGAGGCTTTTTGCTTCGCCGATCCGCTGTTCTTCGACGAACCGCGGGAAACCCCGGGCGCGGCAGGCGACCTGGCCGCGGGCCTGCCGCGGCTAGGACCCGAGTGGACGGTCGAGCACCGCGGGATCTGGCGTTCGCTGCGCCCGACTGGGCAGGAGATTCCCGCCCAGGGCTGGAAAATCCACGTCTCCGCAGGTCTGGACAACGCGGCGGGAGTGCTGACTCGTGTGCATCAGTACTGTGTGGAGCGTCGGGTCGCGTACAAGCACCTGCGCTCCCGGGCGATCTTGATCAGCCGCAATTCGAAATACGCGCCGCGCGAGGGAAGCGGCAAGCTCGTCACGATTTACCCGGAGTCCGAGGATGCGCTCGGCCGGATACTGCACGACCTTTCCGCCGAGCTGGAAGGCGAGCACGGCGCGTATATTCTGAGCGATCTCCGCTACCGCGAGGGCCCGCTTTACGTCCGGTACGGCGGATTCGCCGAACAGTGGACGGAACACGCCGGAACGCGGGTGCTCGCAATCCGCCATCCGGATGGCACTCTCGTGCCCGACCGGCGCGAGCCGTCCTTTTACACGCCGGATTGGGTGCCGATCCCGTCCTGTTTGTCCGACAGCCTGGCCGCGCGCAAGAACGGCGCCGGATTCCCGTACCGGGTGACCGGTTCCCTGCACTTTTCCAACGGCGGCGGCGTTTATCTGGCCGAACGAGGGGCCGACCGGAAAACCGTCGTGCTGAAGGAGGCGCGCCCGCACGCCGGGCTGGACCGGGACGGCGCCGACGCGGTCACCCGGCTGAACCACGAGCGCGAGGTCCTCGAACGGCTCGCGGACGTTCCCGGGATCCCCCGGGTGTACGAGCAGTTCACCGTGTGGGAGCACCATTACCTGGCGATGGAGCACCTGCCCGGCATCGCGCTGAGCAGCTGGCTCGCCCGGCATTACCCGCTCACCAGCGGCTCCCGCGCCGAAGGCGATCTCGCGGCCTACCGCGACCGCGTGCTGGCCGTGCTGGCCCAGGTCGAGCGCATCCTCGCCGACATCCACCGGCACGGGATCGTGTTCGGCGACCTGCACGGGAAGAACATCCTCGTGGACGAGCGGGACCGGGTGTCGCTGATCGACTTCGAGCTGGCCGTCGACGCCGATTCCGGCGACCGGCCGGGGCTCGGCGCTCCCGGGTTCCGCGCGCCCGCCGACCGGCACGGTTTCGAGATCGACGAGCACGCCCTGGCCGCGCTCCGGCTGTGGCTCTTCCTTCCGCTGGTGATGCTGCTCGAACTCGCGCCGAGCAAACTGCGCGGGATCGCGGACTTCGCCCAGCAGCGGTTCGACCTGCCGGACGGGTACGCCGACCGCGTCGTCTCCGTGCTCGCCCCGCGCACCAACCCGCCCGCCGCGACGCACACCGCGCTCGACGAACCGCGGCCGGACTGGTCGCTGGTGCGCAAGCAGATCGCGGAAGGCATCCTCGCGAGCGCCACGCCGGACCGCCTCGACCGGCTGTTCCCCGGCGACATCGAACAGTTCCGCTCCGGCGGGGCGGGATTCGGCGTCGGAGCCGCGGGGGTGCTGCACTCGCTGCACGTCGCCGGAGCTGGCCGTTATCCCGAGTACGAACAGTGGCTGCTGGCCGCGGTCCGGCGGCAACCTCCCTCCCGGCCCGGTTTCTTCGACGGCAGTCACGGGATCGCGTACGTCCTGGAGGAATTCGGCTACGCGGCGGAGGCGGACGAACTGCTCGCCGCGTCGCAGTCGCTGGCCGACCAGACCACCGACCACGGCCTGGAAAGCGGGCTCGCCGGGATCGGCCTCACCCGCCTGCACTTCGCGACGTCCCGCGGCGACAACGAGTTCGGCCGCCAAGCCCTGGACATCGCCCTGCGGCTCGCGACCGCTTTCGAGACCGCCGAACCGCCCGGCCGCTTCGCCAGGGCGGGCCTGCTGAGCGGCTGGTCCGGGCCGGCGTTGCTGTTCCTGCGCCTGTACGAGCACACCGGCGAGCCGTCCTGGCTCACCCTCGCCGACCGGGTGCTGGCCCGCGACCTGGAGGAATGCGCCCCGGCGTCCGACGGGTCGCTGCAGGTCCGCGACGGAACCCTGCGCACCCTGCCGTACGCCGCGATCGGCAGCGCCGGAATCCTGCTGGTCGCCGAGCAGGTCGCCCGGCGCCTGCCGGAGTCGACGGTCGCCCAGAGCCTGCCCGGCTTGCGGGCGGCGTGCCGCGGGGAGTTCGTGATCCACCCCGGCCTCCTCTACGGCCGATGCGGACTCGCCGCCGCGCTGTCGTTCGCCGACGAGCCGGACCGGGAAGCCATCGGCCTGCACCTGTCCCGGCTGGCCTGGCACGGCGTCCCGTACCACGGCGGGCTCGCCTTCCCCGGGAACCAGCTGCTTCGCCTGTCGACCGACGTCAGCACCGGCAGCGCGGGGGTCCTCCGCACGCTCGCCGCACTACTGGACCGCGCGGAACTGCTGCCCTTCCTGGGCTCCGCGCCGTCCCCGCACACCTCCGGCCGATGAGCGCCGGCGGACCCCGAGAGAAGGGAACACCCATGGAACACGTCCTGGAGCTGCAGGCGTTGGAGGCCCCGGAAGCCCTCGAAGGCCAGGGACTGGACCACCACGGCCACAGCCACTACAGCGCGTACTGCGGCGACAGCACGCTCAGCCTGCTCCTCTGCTACTGACCGCGGGCGGGGCGGGAACGGCGCAGGCCAAGTGCGCCGTTCCCGCCCCGTTCATTCTGCCCCCTGCGACCGGCGCCGATCTCGTCGAGGCTGGTGATGCGGCGGTGCTGATGCGGCTGGTTGGCTTGGCGGTTCGGTCGTCGAGGGGTTGGCCTGCTGCGAGCCCGATGACGGCCGTATCGGGCGTGGTGAGGCGGACGTCTGCGATCCGAGAGCCGCCGATGGGGCGAGTCGCCTCGACGGGGTTCGCTGTCGGAGGCCTGGCCGACCACGCATCGGTCGGCGATCAGGCGGACGTCGGCGATCCCATGACCGCTGATGCGGCGACCGCCTCGACTCGTTCGCCGCCGACCACCAACCCCAGGATGCCCGCGAAAGCAGCCGGGTGAGCTGGCATTCGACGGCAACCGCGCGAGAGGAGCGACATGGCCGGATCCGCCGATCGCCTGCTGCGCTCGGTCGCCCTGCTGGACCGGCCCCGGCTGGCGGCGGTCGTCGTGACGTCGCTGATCGCCGCCGGGGCCGGGCTGCTCCTGCCCGGCGCGCTCGCCGGCGCGACTGACGCGGTGCTTGGCGGGCGCAGCAGTGCGGGTGCGGTGGTGTGGCTGCTCGTCGTGGGCGTCGCGGAGATCGCCGCGGACGCCGTCACCATGCTCCTTCCCGCCCGGCTTACCAGCAACGCGAGTGCCTGGCTGCGCCGCCGGGTGACCGACCGGCTGCTCGCGCTGGGCACCCATTCGCCGTTCGCGGCCGGGGACGCGGTCAGCCGCGTGACCGGCGATTGCGCGGCGGCCGGTGGCATCGCCGCGGTCGTGGTCCAGCTGGTCGCGACCGGGCTGATGTCGTCCGGCGCGGTGGTCCTGCTCGCGCTTCTGGACTGGCGGCTCGCGCTCGTGTTTCTCGGCAGTCTGCCGTTCGCGCTGCTGCTCGCGCGATCGCACCTGCGGGGCACGGCCAAGGATGTTCTTGCCTACCAGCAGGTTTCCGGCGAACTGTCCGCCCGGCTGCTCGACGCGGCCGCCGGGCTGCGGACGATCGCTGCGTCCGGCACCGCTGACGCCGAGGCCGCCCGGGTGCTGCGTCCGTTGCCGCGGCTGAATCTCGCCGGCCAGGGCATGTGGCGCACCCAAGCCCGGATGGTGTGGCGGGCCGGTCTGCTGCTTCCCACGGTCGAGATCGTCACCCTCGCCGCCGCTGGTTTCGGCGTCCTGGACGGACGGTTGAGCGCCGGAGACGTCCTCGCCGCCCTCGGCTACGTCGCGCTCGGCCTCGGTCTGGTGACACAGATTCCCTTGCTCACCACGCTTTCCCGGATTCGCTCGGCGGCGCACCGGATCACCGAGGTACTCGACACCGAGCCACCGCCTCGCGGCGTCCTCGGACTGCTGCCCGGGAACGGCACGCTGGAACTCCGCGGCGCCACCGTGCACGGCGCGCTGGCTGACGTCGACCTCACCATTCCCGGTGGTTGTTTCGCCGCTGTAGTAGGGAGTTCCGGTTCAGGGAAGTCCACTGCGATCAGTCTGCTGGCCGGTCTCCGTCGTCCCGACGCCGGACAGGTCCTGCTGGACGGCCGCGACCTCGCTGTGCTGCGCCCGGAAGAACTTCGGGCTGTGGTCGGGTATGCCTCCGCTGAGCCCGCGCTGCTCGGGGTGACCGTTTCCGATGCTGTTGCTTATGGTTCCTGGGCAAGCGTCCCGGCGGTGGACGCGGCTTGCCGGACTGCGCGCATTCACGACGTCCTCGTGCGATTGCCGCGAGGTTACGACACCCTGCTCTCCGAAACTCCGTTGTCCGGCGGGGAAAGCGCCCGGGTCGGCCTCGCGCGGGCGCTCGCGCGGAACCCGCGGGTGCTCCTGCTCGACGACGCCACCGCCGGCCTGGACACGATCACCGAACGCGCCGTGACGGCGGAGCTGGGCCGCCGGACCCGAGTGGTCGTCACGCACCGGGCCGCGATGGCCGCGCGGGCGGATGTGGTGGTGTGGCTGGAGGCGGGACAGGTCCGCGCGGTCGGGCCGCATGCGCGGCTCTGGCAGCTGCCGGGGTATCGCGCGGTGTTCACGGAGGAAACGTGATGCCGCGCTGGTGGAACGCTCTCGCCGGACAACGCCGGGTCCCGTGCCTGGGGCCGCCGCGTCGGGCTTCAAGCACTCCCGCACCCAGTTTGCTCCGCCGTGCCCAAGAAACACGCCGCGCTGACCGCTTCTCGGCCGATGAAGCTTGTCTGATCCGCCCACATCACCGCGCCGTCCCCACGGGGCGAGCATGAGCGTCGGCCGTCTCTACTGGAACGCGCTCGCCGGGCAGTGGCGCGGCGGACTGGTTCTCCTGGCCTGCTCCGTCCTCGAAGGGCTGCCCGCGTTCTTCTCCGGACGGCTCGTCGAACTGGCCGTCAACAGCGGGTTCGCCGCGGGCAAGCCCGGCGTCGGCCTCGGCTGGCTCGGCGTGTTCGGCCTCGCCGCTCTCGCGGGCGCGTTCGGGTCCCGGCTGGTGTGGCGGCAGCTCGGCAAGGTCGTCGAGCCTCTCCGCGACGCGCTGGTGACCGCTGTCGTCCGCGGAGTGCTGCATGATCCCGCGCCGCCGCGGAGCGGGCCGGACGCGCGAGGGGTAGCACGGATCACCCAGCACGTCGAAGTCGTGCGCGACGCCACTGGCGGGCTCCTGGTGCAGGCTCGCGGGATGATCGTCACGACCGCGGCGGCGATCGCCGGGTTGATCACCGTCGCTGGGTCGCTGGCGTTGCCGGTCGTCGTCCCTGTGCTGCTCGCACTGGCCGGATTCGCCGCGCTGCTGCCCTCCCTCGCCCGGCGGCAACGCGCGCTCACGCTGGCTGACGAAGGCACCGCGGGCGCCACCGGTTCGATCTTCGCCGGGATGCGGGATGTCGTCGCCTGCGGAGCCGAGCCGGTCGCCGCGCTGACTGCGGATCAAGCGGTGGACCGTCAAGCCGCGGCGGCAGTACGGGTAGCTCGGTCGGCGGCCTTGCGGTCGCTGATCGTGGCACTCGGCGGGTTCGTCCCGCTGGTGCTCGCGCTCGCCCTCGCGCCGTCGATGGTCGCGCGCGACGAGCTGACCGCGGGGGCCGCGCTGGGCGCGCTCGTCTACCTGGCCACTACCCTGCAACCCGCGTTGCGCGGGCTCGCCGCTACCGCGTCCACGGTTGTCCTCCGGTTGCTCGTCGCGCTGCGTCGGCTGGCTGAAACCACTGCCCCGCCCGAACGTCCCCTGGCGACTGAAAGTCCCGCCGGCATCGGACTCACCGTGCGCGGCCTGACGTTTCGCTGGGGCGCGGCGCCGGAACCCGTCGTCCGCGGCCTTGACCTCGATCTGCTGCCGGGCGAACATTTGGCGGTGGTCGGCCCGAGCGGAATCGGGAAATCGACTCTCGCCGGTCTGCTCACCGGTCTGCTGGCACCGCACTGCGGCGAAGTCCGGCTGGGCGGCGTGCGAGCCGGAGAACTGGCAGACCGGCCCCGGCATCTGGTGCTCGTGCCGCAACAGGCCTACATCTTCGCCGGGACTCTGCGCGAGAACCTGTCCCTGTTCCGTCCTGAAGCGTCCGATCGCCGCCTCGTCGCCGCTGCTGAAGCTGTTGGGGCCGCCCCGTTGCTGGCTCGCCTCGGCGGTCTCGACGCCGTGCTCGGCCACGGCGCGGAGGGCCTGTCCGCCGGGGAAGCCCAACTCCTCGCCCTGGCGAGAGCCTATGCCTCGCCAGCAGGAGTCGTCGTCCTGGACGAGGCGACGTCCACTTTGGACCCGGCGGCGGAGATCCACGCGGAGCGCGCTTTCGCCGCCCGGGGAGGCTCGCTCGTGGTGATCGCACACCGGCTGTCGTCCGCGGTCCGGGCGCGGCGCGTGCTGCTGATGGACGGCCAGGAAACGCTGCTGGGCCGTCACGACGAACTGCTCGCAGCCTCTCCGCGGTATGCCGAGATGATGCGGGCCTGGCTCCCGGAGCAGGCTGGGTCACGGCTCGAAGCCAGTTGAATGACGCCGGTCAGCAGGCTCCGCCCATCGCCCCGGGGAAGAACCAGCCGCCTGAACGCCTGCTCCGCCGCCAGGCCCGTGACGGAGGCCGGCACCCGGCATCAAGCACCGCGTGCCAGGCCTCACCAGTCAAGGTGGAGCAGCCGAGGTCCGGCAAAGGCAGCGCGACTGAGCGTGGCGGCCGAGGTTTTGAGAGGCCTCAGCGACAGCGGGGCTCGGTGCCGCACTGCCTGCTGTCAGTGAGCGATTCGCCTGTCCTGCGGCGGACACCGCAGCACGTCTCGCAAACGTCCCGGCGACCTCTGCCGCCGGCGGCGGCTCCGCTCAGACCTTGCGCGGCACCGAAGCGATGAGGACCTTGCTTCCGTTGCGGCCCAGATAGATGTCCACCTTGCTGAAGCCGCCGGACGGACCGGGTTCGGTCCAGCCGTAGGTCTTCGGGGCGTCGGAGGCGGTGCGGGTCTGGATGTCGAAGAGCGTGCCCGCCTGCCGGAACTCGAAGGTGACCGTGGTGCTGCCCGCGCTGGGGTCGTCAATGACGAATCCGCTGACGCCGACAGCGCGGTTGTACCAGGTCAGCGTGCCGCCGGTGCGGCCGCCGATGATGTCGCCGCCGAAGTCCGACGTCGGGTGGCCCGCCGCGTCCGCGACGCCTGCACCGCCGAGTGCGGCGACCGCGGACAGGACAAGAGCGATGGCGACGCGTTTCATGGCGATTCCCCCCAGAGATGGCCGATTCTGGGCGGAATCGTACGCGGCCGCGGCGTGCGGCGCGGGATTACGCGTGAAGTCCTGCGGCACCGCCGGTCTCGTGCTGGGGCGAGTCAGACCACTCCGGCCGCGATCAGCTGTTCCCAGATCACCCCCTGGTCCACTACCTCGACACCGAGCTTCTCGGCCTTCGTCAGCTTGCTGGCGCCGACGTCGGCACCGGTGATGAGCAGGTCGGTGCTCGCCGAGACGGACGACGCGGTGGTCGCGCCCGCGGTCTCGCACAGGCGCTGGAAGGTGGGGCGCGGCACCTTCTCCCCCGATCGCGGGTCGCTGATCGCGCCGGTGACCACCACGGTCTTGCCTTCCAGCGGCGCGCCCGCGACGACCGCGGGCGGGAGGTCTTCTTCCAGGACGTCCAGGGACACCCCGCGTTCCCGCAGGCGTTCGAGTTCCGGGCGCAGCCGGGTGAGGTGTTCCACCAGCGAGGCGGCGACCTTGGGGCCGATGTCCTCGACCGCCACCAGGCCGTCGACGCCCGCGTCGAGCACTGCTTCCAGCGAAGCGAATCCGGCCCGGCACAGCCGCGCGGCGGTGCCTTCCGACGCCATCGGGATCGCGAGCCCGATGAGCGCCCGGCGCAGCCCGACCTGGCGGCTGGCGTCGATCGACTCGATCATGCGCGTCGCCGAGACCTCGCCGATGCGGTCGAATTCCAGCAGGCGTTCCTTGGTCAGCCGGTAGAAGTCCGACGGGTGCTCCAGGATTCCGGCCTCGGCGAGCCGTTCGATCCACACGCCGCCGATCGCGTCGATGTCCGCGGCCGCCCTGGACGCCCAGTGGATCAGCCGCCGCACGGTCTGCGCGGGGCAGGAAACGTTGGTGCAGAACAGTTCCCGGCTGTTGCCCTGTTCGGTGAGCGGCTGCTCGCACGACGGGCACGTCGAGGGCGGCACGATCTCCTGTTCCGCGCCGGTCCGTTTCGACTCGTCGAGCACCCCGGCGACGAACGGGATCACGTCGCCCGCCCGGCGCACCAGCACGGTGTCGCCGATCTTGATGCCGCGGGCGCGGATGACCTCCTGATTGGCCAGCGTCGCGCGCGTGACCGTGGTCCCGCCGACGAACACTGGCTCCAGCCAGGCGACGGGCGCGATCTTGCCGGTCTTGCCGACGTCCCAGACCACATCGGACAGCACGGTCGTCTTCTCCTCGGCGGCGAACTTGTATGCCAGCGCCCCGCGCGGCGAACTCGAACGGGTGCCCGCGGCGGCGTACGCGGCACGGTCAGCGAGGCGCAGGACGGCGCCGTCGATGTCGTAGTCCAGGTCGTTGCGCTGCTGTTCGATCGTGGTGATCACCTCCTGCGCGGAGGCCGCGTCGGCGCAGCGGCGCATGTCCGCCGCGGTGAACCCGAGCGCCAGCAGGCCGCTGCCCAGGTCGGTTTCCGTACTGCCGGGCTCGGTGTCCAGGTCGAAGGCGAAGAACCGCAGTCGGCGCTCGGCGACCGCGGCCGGGTCTTTCGCGCGCAGGGTGCCCGCGGCGGCGTTGCGGGGGTTGATCAGCGGTTTGTCCGGGTGCGCGGTGTTGTAGGCGGCGAACGTCGAGCGCAGCATCACGGCCTCGCCGCGGACCTCGACCCGGCCCGGGGCGCTGACCTGGTGCGGGATGCCGTCCGCCAGCGCCTTGACCAGCATGGTCACGTCGTCGCCTGTGGTCCCGTCGCCGCGGGTGACCGCGCGGGCCAGGCGGCCGTCCTCGTACACCAGGGCGAGCGACAGGCCGTCGAGCTTGGGCATCACGACCACCGGCTGGCCGGGGAACCGGTCGAAGAACGCCTCGACCTGCTCCGGCCGCGTCGCCTTCTCCAGCGACAGCATCGGCCGCGAATGCCGGATCGGCGCGTGCAGCACCGCCGGCCCGCCCACCTGGTCCAGCGGATTCGGGTCCGGGGCCAGCTCCGGGCTCGCCTCGATCAACCCGCGCAGCTCGTCCTCGATCGCGTCGTACTCCGCGTCCGCCACCGCCGGCGAACCCCGGTAGTACGCGTCGCGCAGCACCACGACCTGATCAGCGAGCTCCTGAATACGTTCCCGAACGTCCACGAACCGGAACGCTACCTGGCACCACCGACAAAACCCGGCTGCGACGCAAGCCTGCCGGTCAGGACCGCAGTCACCATCCCCCGGACCCCGCCGGGACGGCCCTGCGGTTCTGCGCGGGCCGGACCCACCGCCCGCGGCACCGGTTCGGCCGGGAATATTCTTCGCGCACCATTCCGGAATACTCGCTCCGGCGGTCGGTAATCCGGTTTCGGGAATCAGTCGGAGCGCTGTGTCACAAAAGGCGCGGATCCGGCGATGAAACCGCGAGAAGGCGGCGCGTGGAATCCGGAGGGGGACGCCGATGAAGCGTAAAGCAGGCCGCGGGGTGCTGGAGGGCGCTTTTCTGCTGTTGGAGGAGCTGGCGCGAAGCGGCGAGGCCGGGCCGACCCAGCTGGCGGCCGCGACCGGACTGCACAAGGCGACCGCGCACCGGTTGCTCGATCAGCTTGTCGGCGTCGGCGCGGTCCAGCGGAATGCCGGTCGTTATCGCGTTGGGCCGCAACTGTTCCGGCTGGGCCAAGCGTGGGAACCGGCCCGGGTGCTGCGGGCCGCGGTCGGACCGCCGCTGCGACAGCTGGCCGCGGCGGCTCGTCGGACGAGCGTGAGCGTCGGCGTGCCCGCCGCTGATTCCGGGCGGGTCCTGATCGGCTGCGGAATCCGCGGCGAGGCCGATGAGATCTGCGCGATGCGTGCCGGTTGGGTGCTGCCGTCGGGGGCCGCGGCCGAAATAATTCTTACTGCTTCCGGGCCGCATACCGAGCCGCCCGAAAAGTATTCGGGGCGGGAATGGAGGAAGCTGCTTGCCGGCGCCCGGGAACGGGGTGTGGCATTCGATTACAGCGACGGGGTTTCGCCGTTGTGCTGCGTGGCCGCGCCGGTGCGGTCGGCGTCGGGCGAGGTCGTCGCGGCGGTCGGCGCGGTCGCGCTGGACCAGCGGAGGCTGCCGTCGCTGGCGGACGCGGTGCGGCGGGCGGCGAACCTGGCCAGCGCGAATCTCGCCCGGGTCCCGTCCTCCGGGTCTGCGCGGCCTTGAGCCGCCCGGCTGACGCCGCCGCGAAAGACAAGACTGTTATTTCCTCGGAATGCCGCGCACCCTCGGTGCCATCGTTCACCCGACAGCGGGGAGTTCCGGGGTGCCGACCGAAAACGACGTCGATCGTGAGCTTGTTCTCGAGCAGGAGTACGTGACCGCCTTGTACGGCAGGCTCGACGCGTTGCGCGAGCAGGCGGCGAGCGGTTGCGAAAGCGAGGACCCGGAGGCGGCGGCGCGCTGGAAGGCGGAGTTGGCGCGCCTGGAGGCCGTCGAGGACGGGCTCTGCTTCGGGCGGCTGGAGATGCACGACGGGAGCCGGAGGTACATCGGCCGGGCGGGGTTGTTCCGGGACGGGGCGGACGAGCCGTTGCTGCTCGACTGGCGGGCTCCGGCGGCGCAGCCGTTCTACACCGCGACCATGGCGGAGGCGCACGGTGTTCGGGGGCGGCGGCGGATCACCACCCGCGGACGGGTCGTGACAGCGCTCGACGACGAGTTGCTCGATCCCGACGCCGCCGGGACCGGGACTCTCGTCGGCGAGGCCGCGTTGATGGCGGCGCTCACGGCGGACCGGACCGGGCGGATGGGCGACATCGTCACGACGCTGCAGGCCGAGCAGGACCGGATCGTCCGTGACGGGCACGCGGGAGTGCTGGTGGTGCAGGGCGGGCCGGGGACCGGGAAGACCGCGGTGGCGCTGCATCGGCTGGCGTATCTGATGTACACGCGTCCGCGGTTGCGCACGCGGGGTGTGCTGGTGATCGGGCCCAGCGACGTCTTTCTCGACTACATCGGGCAGGTGCTGCCGGGGCTGGGCGAGCACGCCGCGGTGACCGCGACGATCGCCCGGTTGCGGCCGGACGTCGAGGTCAGCCGGGTGGATCCGGCCGGGGTCGCGGAGGTCAAGGGACGGGCGGAGGCGGCGGATCGGATCGCCGCGGCGGTGTGGGGCCGGGCGGGTGCGTCCGGCGAGGCGGTCGAGGTGGAATTCGAGCACCAAGCGGTGCGGCTGGAGCTCGCCGAATGGCGGGGTGCGGCGGAGTTCGCTTCCGGCAGCGGGTTGCCGTACCAGCAGGCGCGGTTGGTATTCCAGCAGCGGATGGTGGAACTTCTCGCGCGGAGGTTGGCCGATCGGCTGGAGAACGTGGTGTTCACCGAGAGCGGCGAGGCCATCGACGGCGGGAGCGCGGACGGTCGGCTCAGTGCGGCGGATCTGCGGGCATTGGCCGCGGCGGGGGTGGTGCTGGGGCCGGATCAGGACGACGGGCCCCGGCGGTTGCTGGACGAGGTTGACGTCGCTGACCTGCGCAAGGCGTTGCTGGCCGACGTCGCGGTGTGCGGGGTGCTGGACGACCTGTGGCCCGCGCTGACCGCGGAGGAGGTGGTGGCGGAGGTGTTCGGAGAACTGGGCAACGTCCAGTCGGCGGATGAGGCGATCGGCGAAACCCGTGCGGGAAAAGATGAGGCGCCGGGCGAGGGCTGGAGTGCGGCGGATATTCCGTTGCTGGACGAGGCTTCCGCGGTGCTCGGCGCATCAGCGCGGACGTTCGGGCACGTGGTGGTCGACGAGGCGCAGGAACTGTCCGCGATGGCGTGGCGGATGGTGATGCGGCGCTGTCCGGCCAAGTCGATGACGGTCGTCGGCGATCTCGCGCAGACCAGCGATCCGGCGGGGGCGACGTCGTGGGAGCAGGTGCTGGCGCCGCATGTGGCGGATCGCTGGCGGTTGGCGGAGTTGAGCGTCAATTACCGGACGCCGTCGGAGATCATGGCGGCTGCGGGCGAGGTGTTCGCTGCGCAGCACCCTGGGCTTCAGCCGCCGCGGTCTGTGCGGGCTGCTGGTGAATCGCCGTGGCGTCGGCAGGGCACGCTTGCTGAAGTCGGTGCTCTTGCTGGTGAGCTGGTCATTGCTCCGGCGTGTCATGTCGCCGCGTTGCGGGAGGGGTGCGCCGCGACGGTGCTGACGCCTGGGGAGGCGAAGGGGCTGGAGTTCGATTCGGTGCTGATCGTCGATCCGGCCCGGATTCTCGACGCTCCCCTGGGCCGCAACGATCTCTACGTCGCGATGACGCGCGCGACGCGGTGGCTGGGGATCGTCCATTTCGGACCGGTGCCGGACGAGCTGGCGGGGATCCGGGAGCTCAGGTGTCGAGTTCCTTCAGGGCGCGGGCCAGGCGCTTGATCATGGACCGGCCCTCGTCGACCTGGAGGCGGGCGAATTCGTAGCCGAGGACGCCTTCGCCGGTGACGCCGATCTGGCCGCGCAGCGCCTGTGCCACGCCGGAGTTCAGTTCGGGTTCCGAGACCCAGGCGAGCTGGTCGAGCGGCCACGACCGCAGCGGTTTCCCGGGTGCGGCCCGGACGATGCCGCCGACGGTGAACAGCGCCACGCGGTGCGAGGTGAGCGAAAAGACGAACCGGCCCGGCGTCGCGATCGGCACCTGCGGGGCTTCGGTCTGCCCGCGCCGCGCGGCGAGCGCCATCCCGGCCGCGCCCGCGAGCCCGGCGATGCCCGCCGCGCCGGCGACCATCGTTTTCCGCACACCGCCCGTGCGGAATGCGACCAGCGCGTTCAGCACGCGCTCTCCGGGCACGAACTCTCCGGCGAGGCGGCTCTCGACCTTTTCCCGCAGCGTCACGATCCGCCGCCTTTCCCTGCTCGGCACTGGGTTCCGCCGGCGAGCACGACCTGGCGGTTCCTGGAGGCTATGCGCGCCGGATCGCGGTGGGTGACGGGATTTTCGCCGACAGGAGGATTCCACCGGTGCGCGGGCCGTCCACACCGGCGAGACAGGCGGAGATCTTGGCGAGGCGGGCCGCAGCGATCACCGCGCCAGCCACTCCAGCAGGATCGCTGCCTGTGCGGAAGGAGCACCGTCGTCCGGGCGCAGGACGACGTCCGGGCTTCGGGGCACCTCGTACGGGTCGTCCACTCCGGTGAAGCCGACGATCTCGCCCCGCCGGGCCTTCGCGTACAGGCCCTTCGGGTCGCGAGCCGCGCAAGTCTCCAGCGGGGTGTCGACAAAGACCTCCACGAATCGCAAGCCTGCTTCCTCGTGACTGCGGCGGACGGCGTCCCGGTCGGCGCGGTACGGGCTGATCAGCGTCACCACGGCCACGGTGCCCGCGTCGGCGAACAGCTTCGCGATCTCTCCGGTTCGGCGGACGTTCTCCTGGCGGTCTTCGGCGGAGAAGCCCAGCCCGGCGTTGACGCCGTGGCGCAGGTTGTCTCCGTCCAGCAGGTAGGCGGGGCGGCCGGAGGCGACCAGCCGACGCTCCAGCTCGGCGCCTACCGTGGACTTTCCCGACGCCGACAAACCGGTCAGCCACACGGTCATTCCCGAGGTGGCGCGCCTTGCACGGGTCACGGCTGGTTCGTGCCAGACGACGGCGGGCGCGGTTTCCGCCGGGCCGATGATCATCCCGGCGGCGACCGTTTTCTTGCTGACCTCGTCGACGAGCACGAAGCTGCCGGTGTCGCGGTTGCGGCGGTACGGGTCGAAGTGCAGCGGCCGTCGCGTGCGCAGCCGGAGGCGGCCGATTTCGTTCAGGGACAGCGAATCGGCGGCCTGGTCGCGGTGCAGGGTGTTGATGTCGAGGCGGTAGTCCAGCTGGCCGACGGTGGCGGGGACCTCGCGCGTCGTGTGGTGGACGGTGTATCGGGCACCGACCGACAGGGAGCTGTGTTCGGTCAGCCAGCAGACCATGGCGTCGACGTCGGCGGCGACGTGCGGGCGGTTGTTCGGGCGGCAAATCAGGTCGCCGCGGACGATGTCGATTTCATCCGACAGTTCGACGGTCACGGCTTGGCCTGCGAAGGCTTCTTCGATCGCGGTGCCGCCGGGGCCGCGGACGGCGGCGATGGTGGTGCCGAAGCCGGACGGCAGGACAGTGACCTCGTCGCCGGGTTTGAAGACGCCGCCTGCGATGGTGCCGGCGTAGCCGCGGAAGCCTTGGCCCTCGGCGAAACCGTGGGCGCGGATGACGTATTGCACCGGCAGGCGCGCGTCGATGAGGTTGCGGTCCGACGCGACGTGCACTTCTTCGAGCCGGTGCAGCAGCGCGGGGCCTTCGTACCACGGCATTTCGGCGCTGCGGTTGACGATGTTGTCGCCGTGCAGGGCGGAAACCGGCACGAAGGCCAGGTCGTGGACGTCCAGTTTCGCGGCAAAGCGGCGGAATTCTTCGACGATCTCGGCGAATCGTTCCTGCGCGTAGTCGACCAGGTCCATTTTGTTCACGCACACGATCAAGTGCGGGACGCCGAGCAGACTGGCGATGAAGGCGTGCCGGCGCGACTGTTCCAGCACGCCTTTTTCCGCGTCGACGAGAATGAGCGCGACATCGGCGGTGGAGGCGCCGGTGACCATGTTGCGGGTGTATTGGATGTGGCCGGGAGTGTCGGCGATGATGAATTTCCGCCGCGGCGTGGCGAAATAGCGATAGGCGACGTCGATGGTGATGCCTTGTTCGCGTTCGGCGCGCAGGCCGTCGGTGAGCAGGGCCAGGTCGGTGTGGGCGTCGCCGCGTTGCGCGCTGGTGCGTTCGACGGCGGCGAGCTGGTCTTCGAAGATCGCTTTCGAGTCATACAGCAGGCGTCCGATCAGCGTCGACTTTCCGTCGTCGACGCTGCCCGCGGTGGCCAGCCGGACGAGGTGGCTCATCAGAAGTACCCCTCCTTCTTTCGGTCCTCCATGCCGGTTTCGGAGATCCGGTCGTCCGCGCGGGTGGCGCCGCGTTCGGTCACGCGGGTGGCGGCGACCTCGGCGACGACCGCCGCGGGAGTGGCCGCGGTCGATTCGACGCAGCCGGTGCAGGTGGCGTCGCCGACGGTGCGGAAGCGGACGGTCGCGGTGAACGGTTCTTCGTCGTCCGGGCGGCGGTGGAGGAAGCGGGTGTCGGCGAGCAGCATGCCGTCGCGGCGGACGACCGGGCGGCGGTGCGCGTAGTAGAGCGGCGGCAGGTCGATGTTCTCGGCCTCGATGTAGGTCCAGATGTCCAGTTCGGTCCAATTCGACAGCGGGAAGACCCGGATGTGCTCGCCTTTGCGGTGGCGGCCGTTGTACAGCCGCCAGAGTTCCGGTTGCTGATTGCGCGGGTCCCATTGGCCGAATTCGTCGCGGAAGCTGAATACGCGTTCCTTGGCGCGGGCTTTTTCCTCGTCGCGGCGCGCTCCCCCGAAAACCGCGTCGAAGCCTTGGTCGTTGATTGTCCGCAGCAAAGTTGTGGTCTGGAGCCGGTTTCGGCCCGCGCGCAGGTCTTCCGTGACGCGGCCGTTGTCGATGTCGTCCTGGACGCGGCCGACGACGAGCCGTACGCCGAGGCGGGCGACGACCTCGTCCCGGTACTCGATCACCTCGTCGAAGTTGTGGCCGGTGTCGATGTGCACGAGCGGGAACGGCACCGGCGCGGGCCAGAACGCCTTGCGCGCCAGGTGCAGCATCACCACGGAGTCCTTGCCGCCGGAGAACAGCAGCGCGGGGCGGGCGAAGGTGGCCGCGACCTCGCGGAAGATGTGCACGGCTTCGGCTTCGAGGGCTTGCGGATGGGTCAGTTCGTACGACGGCGCGGTCATCTGCGGGCCTCCAGCTGGTCGAGCAGGGTGCGCACGGGAAGGTCGAGGTCGCCCGAGACGAGCGACAGCGCGGTCAGCCATTGCTTCAGCACGGCATGCGCTTCGTCGGCGGTGAAGTAGTCGGTGGCGTAGTCGGCTCGGACCTGCCAGCTTTTGCCGTCCGCGACCACGTATTGCAGCCAGTCGAACTTCGCCGCCGCGCCCGCGACGTACACCCGTTCGCAGCGCAGGCCCGGAAGCTCGAGGTGGCTCGGCGCCTCGTCGAGAACCAAGCAGATCCGGCCCAGGTGCGAACCGGACAGCACTCCGCGCTCACGCGTGACGCCTCCGCCGAGCAGCGCATACGGCACGTTTCGGTGCCGCAATACCGCTAAAGACGTGCGTTTCGCGGCGGCGCAGACCTCGCCGACCGTGGCGTCGGCGGAAACCTGGTAGCGCACCGGCAGCAGATCGGTCAGGCAGCCGATCACGTCGTCGAGGTCCGGGTCGCCGCGACGGGACATGGGGGTCCCGAGGACGATGTCGTCGTCGTTCACCGCGGCCGCGACAAAAGCCAGGCAGACGCTCATCAGCACGTTCGCGGTAGTGCGCAGGGAACGGGCAGCTGAGCGCACCGCGTCGCTCAATTCAGCGGGGACGGTGCCGCGGACACAGGCGCACTCGGTTCCCCGTCGGGCAGGCAGTTGGCGCGGGTGCGGCGGCAGGTGGGACATCGCGCGGGCGCCGTTGAGATATGAGGACCAGAAGGTGAGGTCTTCGTCCGCGATCCCGGCCGCGCGCTGACGGACTGCGTGCTCTCCCAGGGTAAAAGCCGGGGCGTCGACGACCTGCTCCGAGTACAGCGCGGACAACTCGCGGTCGATCAGCACAAGCGAGGCGTCGTCCACGATGACGTGGTGGATCTGCAGCAGCAGGACGTATTCGTCCGGCCCGTAGTCGTACAGCGTCATCCGCGCCGGTGCCGACGTCAGGTCCAGCGGTCGCTGCCCAGCGCGGCGCAGCACCTCGTGCAGGTCTCCCCCGGGCCATGGCAACCGTTCGAAAGGCAGGGCGCCGACCGGATCGATGAGCTGGATCGGGCCGGTCTCGTCGAGGGTGAACCTCGTGCGGAACGCGGCGTTCCGGCCCACCAGGGCCCGTAGCGCGCGTTCCAGCGCCGGGACATCAAGGGGGCCGGAAATCCGCTGGGCCCAGGTTTCGAGAAACGGCGACGGGCTGCCCGCGAACTGGTCGGCGATCCAGATCGCTTCCTGTTCGAAGGTCTGCGGAAAGACGTCCGTCATCGGCTCTCCAGCGCGGACAGGTCGACTTTGCCGTTCTCCCGCCGGGGCAGTTCCTCGACCAGTTCGAATCTTGTCGGGACCGCGTAGGCGGGAAGCAGCGCGCCGAGTTCCTTGCGTGCCTCTTGCGGGGACAGCCGGGCGCCGTCGGCCAGGGTGTAGACCAGGGCGATCTGCGCGACCCGGCCGTCCGCGTCCGTCCGGGCGACCGCGGCGCAGGTGCGGATCCGCGGGACGGCGGCCGCGGCGGCCTCGACGTCGCCGAGTTCGATGCGGTTGCCGTTGAGCTTGACCTGCCGGTCCCGGCGGCCGCGGTAGTGCAGGATTCCGGCAGCGTCCAGCAATCCGACGTCGCCGGTGCGGTACGTCCCCGGTCGCGGGAATCGTTCGCGCGACAGCCGTTCGTCGCCGAGATATCCCAGCGCGACTCCGGAACCGAGCGCGACGATCTCGCCCGGTTCGCCGGCGGGCGCGGGGGAACCGTCGTCGCGCAGGACGACGACCTCGGTTCCCGGCACCGGGACACCGGCCGGGATTCCGCCGGGAACGTCCACATCGGACGGCCGCATCCGGTGCACGGTCGTCAGCATCCCGTTCTCCGCCGGGCCGAAACCGTTCCAGAGCGGGATTTCCGGGAAGCGGTCAAGGAAGATCCCGACGTGCCGGGGCGATTGTTTCTCTCCCCCGACGTAAAGCTCCCGGACGCCTTTGAAAGCATCGAGATCCTCGTCGACGATCAGGTTGAACAGCGAGGTCGTCAGCCAGACCGTGTCCACGCCCTCCTCGGCGACGAGGTCGCGCAACCGGCTCGGCATCAGGTGGCTTTCCTCGACCACCACTGACGTACCGCCGGTGGTCAGCTGACCCCACAGCTCGAACGCGTACATGTCCCAGGCCCCCGGCGCGACCTGCGGCGTGACGTGTCCGGGCCCGAAGCCCGGCAAGCCGTCCGGGCCGAACATCCGGGTTACGGCGCGATGCGGCACCAGAACGCCCTTCGGGACGCCGGTGCTGCCGGAAGTGAAGAACACCATCGCGATGTCCTCGGGACCGGACAGCACCGGTGCGGCCTGGGTGCCCGAGGCGAGCTCGGCCAGCGGCACCGGCTCAAGCGGGCAGGTAATGCCCAAGCCAACCCCCGGACGGCCGACCACGACCGGGTCGTCCAGCTGCGCCAGGATCGACGCGATCCGGCTTTCCGGCCAGCGCGGGTCGAGCACCGCGTAGCCCGCCCCGGCCATCAGCACGCCGAGCTGGACGGCGATCAGCTGCGCACCGCGCGGCAGCACCAGCGGGACGATGTCGCCCGGCCGCACCCCTTCCGAGGACAGCCGGTGCGCCACGGCTTTCCCCGCCGCGACCAGGGTCCGGTAGCTGACCCGTTCGCCGCCGTGCACGAGCGCGGTCGCGTCGCCGTCGTGCCGGGCCACCGCGGCGTGCACGCTCACGGCGCGCCCTGCCGGATCTGCTCGACGAAATCGGCCAGCTCGTCGTGTTCGAGCAGCACCGTCGGGTCGAGCCGGCAGCCGATCTTGCCCGCGATGCGGGCGCAGATCCGGATCGCCGCGAGCGATCCGCCGCCGAGGTCGTAGAAACTGTCGCGCCGCCCGACCAGGTCGACGTCCAGCACCGCCGCCATGATCGCGGCGACGCGCTCCTCCAGTTCGTCGGCGGGATGTTCGTACTCCGCGGGCGACAGGGCAACACGGCTTTCGGGCACGGGAACTCCTCTTCGCAGCACTTTCGGGGCAAAACGCGAGACTCAGTCCGTTCCGGGGATCGGCTCCAGCGGGGCGGCCTTCGGGGTGTGCCCGGCCTCCTCGGCTTCCTTCAGCCCCCGCGTCGTCACACGCGACGCGAACACGAACGCGGAGAGCGTCAGCCCGATCGCCGCCGCGATGAAGGTCGCGGCCGTCCCCTGCCACCGCGCCAGCGCGCCGCCGAGCAGCGCGCCCACCGGCACGACGCCGAGCACGATCAGCCGGTACGCCGCGGTGACCCGGCCCAGCAGCTCGTCCGGCACGGCGGCCTGCCGGAGCGTGCTGACCACGATCTGGTTCAGCGCTGTCGCGATGGCGCTCAGGAACATGAGGATCTCGACCAGGACGACGCTGTGGGTGAGGCCGAGTGCCGCGTAACTCGCGGCGGGCACGAGCGCGGCGAGCCAGGTCACCGGGCCGCCGCCGAGCAGCGGCACCGCCTTGGCCGCGATCAGCGAACCGAGGATCGCGCCCACCGCGGGCACCGCGATGAAGAAGCCGTACCAGGACGTCGTCACGCCGAGCGGACCTGTCGCGAGCAGCACGAGGAGGCTGGCCGTGGCGGAGGAGAAGAAGTTGATCGAGGCGGAGATGAACGCGACCCGGCGCAGCAGCCGGTGTTCCCAGAAGTACGACCAGCCTTCCTTGATGCTGCGCACGACGTCGCCCGCCGAATGCGTGCTGCCGCTGGTGTCGTGCGCGGTGGGCAGCATCCTCGGCAGGGTCACCAACGCCAGCGCGGCGAGTGCGAAAAGCCCGGCGCTGGTGGAAAACACCAGCACCGCCGACATCGCGAACAGCGCCGCACCCGCCGGCGGGCCGATGAAGCTGTGGATCGCCGACTGGGTGGCGAACAGCCGGCCGTTCGCCCGTTCCAGGTCCTTGCGCTCGACCAGCCGCGGCGGGACGGTCAGCGCGGCGTTGTCCACCAGTGTTTCGGCGACGCCGGTCAGGAAGACCGCCAGGTAGAGGATCGCGATGCTGTGCAACTGCGCGACCAGCATCAGCACCAGCAACAGGAAACCCGCCGCGCGGACCACGTTGCCCCAGACCATGATGAACCGCCGGTCGACCCGGTCGGCGAGCGCGCCGGCCGGCAGGGTGAACAGCAGCCACGGCAGGAACTGCGCCACGGTGAGCCCGCCGATCAGCAGCGGGTCCCTGGTCACCACCACGGCGAGCAGGGGCACGGCGGCGATCACCAGGCCGTCGGCCAAGTTGGACAGGACCTGCGACATCCACAGGCGGGTGAAGCTACGCCCCAAACTCATGTGCACTCCTCTGCGTTCCTTGCCCGCTGGCTGGTTCCCTCTGCTCCGGATTCAGCGCCGCCCTGATGCGGTCGTGGTACGGCAGCTGGTCGCGTTCGTATCTCTCCGCGACGGGCCGAAGCGCGGCGGGCAGTTCTTCCCGGGTGCGCGCCGCGACGCCCAGCGCGGTCGACGCGCTCGCCCCGGCGTGCCAGCGTCCGGTGGTCCCCCAGCTCGGCGGCGGCTCCTTCCGGAACGCCAGCGAACCGGGCACGAACGGGATGCCCATCGCCGCGCAGTACGCCGTCATCTCCTGCTCCGGGTCGCGCACCATCCGGTCGCCGTCGACCAGGTGCATCGGCATTCCGGCGGCGCGGACGGTGGCCACGATGTCCCAGAGGTTCCGGAATCCCATCGCCCGCGACGTCGCGTCGGCCTGCATCACGAGATGCGAACGCACGGTGTCGCGCGGGTTCCGGATCATCGCCGCGTGCCGGCAGCGGTGCACGAAATCCGGGTTCGCGCCGAGGCGGTCGATGGGAAAGTCCGTGGTGTCCTTGAAAAACACCGGCCGCGTCGCCGAGACTTCGAGGAGCGCGGCCATCACCTCGTCCTGGCTCGCGCAGGTCCGGCCGTCGACCTCCGCGGCGCCGAAATCGCACACGCGCGAGAACGGTTCGTGGACCACCAGGAAATCGCCGCGCTCGTACATCGCGCGCTCGAACGCGGTCGAGCGCGACCGCGGCACGCACCACAACGCCAGCAGTTCGGTCACGGCTTCACCTCCAGCAGCGAGTTGTCCAGTTCCCGCAGGGCCGTCCGCAGGATCCGGACGCCCGCGAGGTACTCCGCGATCGCGATGTGCTCCCCGTCGGTGTGGTTCTGATACGGGTCGCCGGGGCCGTAGGTGGCCATCGGGACGGTCCAGGTGCGGCTCAGCGTGTTCATGTCGCTGGTGCCGGTTTTGAGGCTGTACCGGGGTTTTCGCCCTTCGATGGCGATGGCGCGGGACAGCGCGCGGACGCACGGCGAGCTTCGTGGCACTACCACCGGCGGCACCTCGTATCTCAGAGTCACCGCTACGTGCTCGCCCAGGATCGCGGCGACTTGGTGCCGCAATTCCTCGGGAGACGTGTGCGGCGGGGTTCGGAAGGACAGCGAGCACCGGCTGGAGAACGGCTCGAAGTTGCCGTTCTTGACGACCATGCCGACGTCGGCGAAGTTCGCGTTGCCGCGGGTCGAGAAGACGTCGAGCAGCCGGGCCAGCGCGGCGATCAGCGTCTCGCTCGACTTCAGCTCGGGGGTCGCGGTGTGCGTCCGCGTGACCTCGCACCGGACGTCGAGCTGGACCATTCCCTTGTAGCCCACCGTGACCGTCGAGGACCCGCTCGGCTCCCCCACCAGCACCGCGTCCGGCACGGGCACGGTCTCGCGGACGTGCTCGGCGCCGCGCGAGGACAACGCTTCCTCCTCGACCACGCCGATCCAGTGGACGCGGAGGCCGAGGTCGCGGCTGGTGAGCGCGGCGACGAGCATCGCGATCAGCGGTCCCTTGGCGTCGACCGCGCCGCGGCCGCGAATGTGGGTCTCGCCGTGTTCGAAGGGCACTTCGCCGGGAACGGTGTCGAGGTGGCTCAGCAGCACGACCGTCCGCGCGCCGCTTCCGACGATCGCGTGCGCATTTCCCACGTCGTCGAGAAAACTCTCCGCGCCGAAGCCGGCCGCGATTTCGCGCAACCGCTCGGCCAGCCGCCGCTCCTCGCCGGAGACGGACGGGATCGACACCGCCTCGGCCAGCAGCGCGACCGCCGCGCTGTCGACCAGCTCGCCCTCCCGCGTGCTGAAGTCCTGAATCGTCATGCCGGGCCCAGCCCCTTCCCGATCAAGGTTCCGCTTCCGCCGAGTGCTTCCGTCAGGGGCGCTCCCCCGCGTCCGTCGCAGATCTGCACCGCCCGCAGACCCTTGCCGAGTGCTTCCGTCGCGGCGGCGATCTTCATCCGCATGCCCCCGCTCAGCGTCGGGATCAGCTCCTCGGCGTCGGCCGCGCTCAGCTCCGCGACGGTGGACGACGGATCGTCCGGGCGAGCCAGCAACCCGGCGGTGTCGGTGAACAGCAGCAACCGGTCCGCCTGCCAGGCGGCCGCGATCTCGCAGGCCATCCGGTCGGCGTCCACATTGGTCGGCTGGCCGTCGGCGGTCATGCCCGGCGGGCAGACGACCGGCACCATCCCCAGGCCGTGGACGGCGTCCAGAAGGCTCGGGTTCACGCTGACGACGCGGCCCGCCAGGTTGTCGCGCACCACCCGGGTCCGGCCGTCGGACACCGCGCGGATCGCCGCTTTGCGTTCGGTGCGGACGAGTCCTCCGTCCATTCCGGACAGTCCGACCGCCGGGACCCCGCGCTGCCGCAACGCCGAGATCAGCCGCGCTTGGGTCCGGCCGCGCAGGGCCATCATCACGGCGGTGAGGGTGGCCGCGTCGGTGTATCTGGTCCGCATGCCGTCCGGGGACCGCAGGGTGCGGCGCGGCAGGCCGAGTTCGCCGATGGTCTGGTCGATGTCCCGGGATCCGCCGTGCACCACGGTGATCCGGTGCGTGCGCCACAGCGCCGCGAGATCGTCGGCGATGCCGGTCCCGCTCTCCTGGAGGCTGCCGCCCCACTTCACGACAATTCTCATCGCGCTCACACCGGGTGCAATCCGGGGAAGGCCAGCCCGCTGGTCTCGGGGAGGCCGAGCAGGAGGTTCATGCATTGCACGGCGCCGCCGGCCGCTCCCTTCACGAGGTTGTCGAGGCTGGCCATCACGAGCGCGCTGCCCCGGTTGTCCACCGCGACGGCGATGTCGCAGTAATTCGAGCCGAGCAGCACCTTCGGGTCCGGGTAGCGGAACGCGCCGCGCGGGCTGGTGAGCAGGCGGACGAACGGTTCCGAGCCGTAGTCCTCCTGGTACAGCCGGATCAGCTCGCGCTCGCTCAAGTCCACTGCCACGCGCGCCAGCGTCTGGACGCCGCGGACCTGCGGTGTGGCGGTGACCGTCATCGAGGACTCCACGCCGAGCGCTTCGGTCACCTCCGCTTCGTGCCGGTGGCCGAACGGGGCGAACACCCGCAGCACCCCGCTCCGCAGTGCGTGGGAGTTCGACGTGTCGGCGGAGGCTCCGGAACCGCTGCTGCCCGTCCGTGCGTCGATCTGCGCTGCCTCGAGGAGACCGCGCTGAGCCAACGGTGCGAGGCTGAGAATCGCGCAGGTGGCCATGCACCCGGGAACCGCGACGCGGTCCGCGTCCACGATCTGCTTGCGGTGCAGCTCCGGCAGGCCGCGGACGAACGCGGGGCCGCCCTCGCGATCCCAGCCGTAGTACCGCCGCATGAGCGCGGCGTCCTCGATCCGGAAGTCCGCGGTCAGGTCGACGATCTTCGGGGCGAACGCGCTGACCTCGTCGAGGATCTCGCTGGTGGAACCGTGCACGCCCGCCAGGAACACGAGGTCGACCGGCTCCAGGTCCGCGCGCCGCCGGTACCGCAGGCCGCCCCCGCGCAGCGGCGGGTGCGCGGTTTCCACGGCCCGGCCCGCCTGGGTGTCCGAGGTGACGGCGACGACCTCGACTCCCGGATGGTGGACGAGCAGCCGGAGCAGCTCGCCGCCGACGAAGCCCCGGCCGCCTACCACCGCGATCCGTTTCACGCCGATTCCTTCTCTTCGAGTACGCCGCCGGCGCACAGGTCGACAATCCGGGCCGCGACGTCCACGCCGGTCGCGCTCTCGAAACCGCGGAACTCGGGCCGGGAGTTCACTTCCAGCACCAATCGACGGCCGTCCGCGCCTTCGACCAGGTCCACGCTCGCCACCCGCGCGCCGACCGCGGCCGTCGCTTCGAGGCACAACCGGCGTACCTCGTCGTCGGGTGCGAGCAGCTCGACCGCCGCGCCCCGGGCCACGTTGTTGCGCCAGTCGGTACCCGAGCGGACGATCGCGCCGAGGAAATCGCCGTCGACCACGATGCCCCGGAGGTCCGGCGAACCGGGCCGGACCGCCTCCTGGACGATCGCGGTCCGCATCGCCGCCGACGGCAGTTCCGCGCAGTGCTCCAGCACGGCCTCGGCGGCGTAGCGGTCGGTGATCAGGCTGACCCGCTTGCCCCACGACGAACCGAGCGGTTTGACGACCGCCGGGTAGCCGATCGCTTCGATCGCCAGCAGCCCGGCCTCCGGGGTTTGCGCGAGCAGGGTCGTCGGCGTCGGGATCCCGGACTGGCGGAGCTGCAGGTACGTCGACCATTTGCTGCCGCAGATCCGGCTCGCCGCCGCGTCGTTGACCGGGAACGCGCCGAAGGCTTCGAGCGTCTCGGCCATCAACAGCGCGCGCTGTGCGGAGATCTCGCGGTTGAGCACCGTCATGCCCGGCAACTGGGCGATCTGCTCCGGAGCGAACGACACCGCGCGGGGGTCCAGGCGGTGCACGGAGAGGCCGCGATCGTCCATTTCGGACAGCAGGCGGCGTTCCTCGTACCGGACCACCGACAGCAAGATCCCCAGCGCTGCGGCGTTCATTCGCCCCAATCCTCTTCGGACTCGGGCGCGATCGCGAGCTTCAGCGGCGCGGTGGAGAAGATTTCCAGCTCCGCCGAGCATTTCGGGCAGCTGACGATCTCGCCCGGGTAGCTGTCCGCCTGGATCTGGACGTCCCCGGCGCAGCTGAGGCATTCGGTGGTCATGTGCGTCCCCTTCCCTGTCGGTTGAAGTTCTCCGGTGAAAGCCAGCACCCGGCGGAGAACGGAGGCGGCGTCGAGCCCGCCCGCCGCGAGCAGGTCCGCGTGCGAGCCGGGGGCCAGGAAGCCGTCGAGGCCGATCGGCAGCCAGCGGATCCCGCGTGCCCCGGCCGCCGCGGCGACCTGCGCGCCCATGCCGCCGGAGGGCCACGCCTCCTCCAAAGTGACCAGCCATCGGCATTCGTCGGCGATGAGGTCGTTGACCGCGGCGGCTGATTCCGGGTCGACCGTGTGCGCGTTGATCACCTGGGCGCGGCAGCCCTCCGCCGTCAGCCCGCGCGCCACTTCCAGCGCGGTCAGCAGCATCTCGGGCCCGGTGGCGACCAATGCGACGTCCTGCCCGGCGCGGACTTCTTGCGGCACGCCGAGTTCCGGTTCCGCCAAGCCGCTGAAGACCGGCGAATCCTTGCGCCCGAGCCGGAGGTAGGTCGGGCCGTCGTACTCCAGGCACTGCTCCAGCAGCGAGACCGTCTGCCGCGCGTCGGCCGGGACGACGACGCGCATGTTCGGCAGCGCGTTCATCAGCGCGAGGTCTTCGGCGCAGTGGTGCGTCGGGCCGAGCCAGCCGCCGCTGACGCCACCGTGCGTGCCGACGATGCACACCCGCCGGCGCGGATAGGCGATGTCGAGCTTGATGAACTCGAAGGCCCGGCTCGCCGAGAAAGCGGCGAAGGTGCAGACGAGCGCTCGCCAGCCGAGGTGCTCCGCGCCCGCGGCGAGCCCGAGAGCAGCGGATTCCGCGATGCCGACGTTGAGATATTCCATCTCGGGAGTCGGCGTGACAGATCCGGTGTCGGTGTCGACCACGAGCACGTTGTGCCGTATCGCCAGCTCCGGCAACGCGGTGGTGAAGGCGGCCCGGGTGCTCTTGCGCTCCGTCTTCGTCTCAACCACGGCCCTGGCCTCCCCGCCGCATCCCGGCCTCGACGCGTCGGCGCTTCGCCGCGTCGAGCCGGACGAAATGCGACACCGCCCGGCCGGCGAGGAGCCCGGCGCCGTTGCCCTTGACCGTCCGGCACACCACTGCCGTCGGCTCCCCGCTCGCGGCTGCGTCTTCTAACGCCGCGCAGAGTCCGGGCAGGTCGTGGCCGTCCGTCTCGACGGTGTGCCAGCCGAAGCCGGACCACCGTTGCGCGGGCGGGGCGCCGTCGCTCACCTCGTGCACGGAGCCGGTCTGCTGGAAGTCGTTCGCGTCCACGACCACGACGAGGTTGCCCGCGTCGAACGCCCGGCCCACCTGCGCCGCTTCCCAGACCGAACCCTCCTGCAGTTCGCCGTCGCCGACGAGGACGAAAGTCTTCGCGGTGCCGGCTTTCCGCTGCGCCCACGCGACGCCGTTCGCCAAGGCCAGTCCGTGGCCGAGCGAGCCGGTGGCGAATTCGACGCCGGGGACCGCGACGTTGCCGTGGGTCGCCAAGCGGCTGCCGGGGCGGCAGAAGGCGGGGATCTCCTCCGGCGGGAAGTACCCCCGTTCGGCGAGCGTCGCGTACAGCGCCATCGCCGAATGTCCTTTGCTCAGGACGAAAACGTCCCGGTCCTTCCCTTCGGCGTCGGCGGGGTTGATGTTCATGACGTGGAAGAAGAGCGCGACCAGGATCTCGACCGAGGACATCGAACCGCCGAGATGGCCGCCCTCCGGTCCGGAGCACATCTCGACGATGTGCTCCCGGATGCGGTCCGCGCGGGCTTCCAGCGCCTCGAGGTCCGGCTTGCGCACAGCTGTCGTCACGAGACCGCGCCTTTCTCCAGAACGGCGAGGTTCGACCAGACCTTCTCGATCGCGTCGGCGAACCTCTGCAGCAACGGCCCGGCGTCCGGCGGCAAATGCCGCTGCTGGATGGTGAAACTCCGGTCGATGACGTCCTGGGTGACCGGCCAGGCAGGCTCCTGCTGGCAGAGCGACCGCAACGCGGGCTGGTCGGCCAGCGGCATCATTTGGTATCGGGTCGCGGGCACGCCTTCCGCGCGCAGCGCCCGCATCAGCAGCGTCCGGGCCGCGGCTGTGCTCAGGTCCGGGAAAAGCCGGTCGAGGTCGACGACGAAGCGCAGGATGTGCCAGGCGTGCTCGTACCCCTCCGGCTCGCTCGGGCACACCAAGCCGGGCAGGTTTCCCAGCCGGGCGAGGAAAGCCGCGACATTCTTCCGCCGCGCCGCGTGGTAGGCCGGGAATCGTTCCAACTGGCTGCCGGTGTACGCGGCCTGGACGTTGCTCAGCTTCGCGTTGAAACCCAAGCGGTGACTGACGTAACGCCGCGGCTGGTCCGGCCGGATCAGCTCGCCGAACTGCCGCAGCTGAACCAGGCTGTCCGCGACGCTGTCGTCGTTGGTGACGACGAGGCCGCCTTCGCCGCAGGTCGGGAGGTTCTTCGTCATCTGCAGGCTGAACGTGGCCGTGTTGCCGAACGCGCCGCACGGGACGCCGCGGTACCGGGCTCCGTGCGCCTGCGCGGCGTCCTCAATCACCGCGCAACCGCGGCTGCGAGCGAGGTCGGTGATGGCCGCGATGTCCGCGCTGAGCCCGTGCAGATGAACCGGGATGACCGCCTTCGTGCGCTCGGTGAACGCCGCGCTCAGGCTTCGCGGCGACATCGTGAAGGTGACCGGGTCGACGTCCGCGTACACCGGCGTCGCGCCGACGTGCGTCACCGCCATCGCCGTCCCGACAAAAGTCAGCGCCGGGACCACGACCTCGTCGCCCGGGCCCACGCCGTGGGCGAGGAGCGCGAGCTCGATCGCCGTGGTCCCGTTGCTGACGCCGACGCAGCGGCGCACGCCCAGGAACTCGGCCCACGACCGTTCCAGCCGCTCGACCGCGGTCAGTCCCGCGCGATCGGACACGAAGACGTTCGACTCCAGCACCGCGAGCACCGCGGCCCGGTCCGCGTCCGTCGTCCTCGGCCAGTCCACCGGCGCGAGCGACGGCAGGACCGGCTTCCCGCCGGCGAGCGCCAGCTCGCCACCGCCTCCGGCATTCATCTGGCCTCAGCCCACCCTCTCGACGCCGCGAGCCGCCATTCGACGGCCAATTGCTCGTACGCGTGCACCAGCTCGTCGCCGCGCCGCAGCACCAATTCCGGCACCCGCGCGAGATTCGCCGCGTGCGCGCTCAGCAGCCGCAGGTTCGACCACGCCGACATCACGCTGTCCGCGGCAGCGGCGATCCCGGACAGATACGGCAGGCTCACCCGGCGCGCGAACTCTTGCGTCAGGCGGCCGTGCAGGAACGCCTGTGCCTGCATCGCCCAGCCGAACGTGTAAGCGGGCCGCAGTTCCGCCGGATCGTCGCTGTGTTCCTGCAGCCGCCGCACGAACCGGCGCACCCCGGCCTGGCCGGTCCACACGCGATCCGCGTCCCCGGCCGCGCCGTTGTTCCAGCGTTCGAGATTGCCCTCGATCGCCCGGCCGAACCCGGCCGCGGTCAACTCCCCCGGCTCCGACCCCACGCGAGCGGTCAGCAGCCGACCGGCGATCTCGCTGCTGGAGAAGAACACGTCCTGGTGGTCGGCCGGGTTGCCCGAGGTCCACGCGTTCATCAGGTGCTCGGCGGGCAACCACCCCTGGAACCGGGGCGGTTGCGCGTCGGACACGTAGAACTCGGTTTCCCCGCCGGCCTTCCGCCAGGCCGGGACCACGACCAGATGCGCGGCGTGGACGTCGTGATAAGCGGGACGGAACGGGAGGTGGTAATTGTCCACCGCCACGATCACGCTCGCGTGCTTTTCGATCAGCTCGATCAGGTCGTCGGCGTTCTTTCCCGACGTCCATTCCGATTCCACGTCGTGATAAGGACACAGATCGGCCGCCACGCCCCGGCTGCTCTGCGCGGGACGGTAGAACTCCTCGCACATCGTGTCCCGCGGCGCGAACGCGAATTCGCACGCGAGGCCGAGCACCTCGACCGGGCGCAGGCCGTGCTCCAGCAGAATGCTGCCCACCGTGGTCTGGAGACAGCTCAACGGATCCTCGTACCATTGCGGGTAGGTGCCGGTCGCACCGTCCCAGCCGCGTTCTCGTGGCATGCCGAAACCTTTCCGGGCTTTTCAGAAAATGTCGTTCAGCGGCCCAGCAGCGTCATCGCGAACAAATGGACCGCCGGGTTTTCCGGCAGCGAAAGCGCGCACAGCGGCTGCCTGCGGGTGACCGGGACGCGCTGGCACCACAGGGTGATGCCGATGCGTTCCTGCACGTGCTGCGGATAGTGGACGGTGTCGGTGCGCAGCGCGAATTCCTCGCCGTAGTCCGACCGGCCCTCCCACAGGTCCGAGAGCTCGAACCGGTCGCGGCTCGCCGATCCGTCGGCGAAATGCCAGGTCACGTAGTCGCGGACGCGCCGTTCGCCGCAGCCGATCACGTACAGCCAGTCCCAGCGCCGCTGCGGGACCTCGATCCACTGCCCCGAACAGACCAGGTTGTCCGGGCCGTTCCCGTCCAGCGGCGTGCTGCGCAGCGGAACGCCGTCGACGACCCGCTCCAGCGGCCCTGGCTGCGCCGGGATCGAGTTGCGCCAGACGTTCAGCCGTCCGTCGGCGAGGTTCGCCGGCGTGGTCGCCGCCTGGTTGTTGAGGAACGGTTCGAGCGGGAGCATTTCGTGGACTGTCACCGGAACTCCTTTCGCACCAGTGCTCTGCGCTGCAGCCGGGGCTCGACGACGGCGAACCCGCACGCCTCGAAGGTGCTGACCCGGCCGTGGAAGCTGTAAGGGTCGAAACCGGACTCCGGATCGCGGTCGTCCTCGGGGTACGCCTCGATCAGGTCGGCTTTCTCTTCTCGCGCCCACTCGGCCGCCCGGTCGATCAACTGCCGGAGCAGGCCGCGGTGCCGGTGCTCGCGCTCCAGGTACACGCAGACGATCGACCAGATCCGCTCCGGGTCGTCGCCCGGGAGCAGCTTCGCCGCCCGCGATCGTTGCAATCGCGGGAAACCGAGTCGCGGGCCCGCGCCGAGCCAGCCGACCGGCACGCCGTCGACCGTGCCGAGCACGCCGACCCGTTCCCCGTCCCGCACCAGCTCGCCGAGCGTCGCCTTGCGCGCGGCCGGGCGGCACGCGGAGTAATCCTTGGAGCCCAGCCGGAAATACATGCACCAGCAGTATTCGACGAGCCCTTTCGGCCCGAAGAACTCGTCGATCGCGGGCCAGTCGCCCGGTCCGACCACGCTCGTCACCAGTTCGCTCATCAGTCCTCCTTTTCGCGGCATCCCCGTTTCCCCGCCCGGCCTAGTTCCAGCCGACTGCCAGGGGCAGGCGCACGACGCCGTTCAGGAAGTTCGAGACGAGATGCCGCGGCGGTCCCGAAAGCGAGAAGGACCGCACGTTTTCGCGCCACAGATCGAAAAACGTCTTCAACCCGGCGACGGCCACGTGCTGGCCGACACACCGGTGCACGCCGAGCCCGAAGGCGAGATGCTGGTTCGGGGACCGGTCGGGGACGAACCTGAACGGTTCCGGGAATACCTCCTCGTCCCGGTTGGCCGAGGCGGGCCAGGCGGTGACCAATTCCCCCGCCCGGACCTCGGTTCCGGCGAGCGTAGTGTTCGCGACCGCGCGCCGCAAAACGTGGTTGATCGGGCTCGCCCAGCGCAGCGCCTCGTCCACGAAGCGCTGGTCCGTCCGCTCCTGGCGGACGAACCACGACCACAGGTCCTCGTCGCCGGCCAGCAGGATCAGGGTCTGGTTGATGGTCTGCGGCACCGTCGGATTGGCCCCCATCAGGAACGCGTACGCGTTCAGCAGCGCCACGTCGCGGTCCGGGTCCCCGACCACTTCGGCGGCGTGCGGGCACCGGCCGCTCACCGTGTCCTCGGGCGGGCCGGATTCCAGCACTTCGCCGAGGACGGTCATGATCGTCGTGTGCGCCTCGAAAAGGTCGAACCGGCGCTGCCGCTCGGATCGCGGGACGTCCGATCCGCCCATCGCGCGGACCGTCGCCCGGCCGGTGACCGGCCATTCGCTCTCCGGGATGCCCATCAGCGGACCGGTGATCGTCATCGGCAGGGTGATCATCGCTTCGCAGAAGTCGAAGGTCTCCTTGCCGCGGACGGCGTCGAACAGTTCGCGCATGCGCGCCTCGATCCCCACCTGGAGCCGCTGAGTCGCCTGCACCGTCATCAGCGGGGTGAAGACGCGCTTCAGTTCGGAATGCAGCGGCGGGTCGGTGAGGTGGATCGCCGCCCCCGCCGCGACATCCCCGTCGCCGCGCACGCTGAGCATGGTGCTGTAGGCCGAGGAGAACGTCTTGTGGTCGCCCAGGACCGCCTTGACGTCGGCGTGCCGCATCGCCGCGAGGAACTGCTGCCCGTCCGGAGTCCGCTGCCGGTGCAGGCCGCCCTCGGCACGCATCCGTTGCCACACGGCGTGCATGTCCTGGGCGGAGTACAGCGCTTCGTCGTAGATCTCCGGCGAAGCCCCGTCGGGAGCCTCCTGCGAACCTTCGAGGGCGACCAGCATGAAACGTCTCCTTTGCGTGAAAGTCAGGCAGCGAGCCCGAGGTTCTCGGCGCAGCGCAGGTAGAACCGCGAGGCGACCGACCACTCCGTGATGCCCTGTGCCCCCAGCACCTGCATCGACGCGCGGACCGCGCGCACCAGGACGTCCTGTTCGAGGAGTTCGAACCGGCGGAGCGCCGCGTCGTCCAGGCCGGGCAGGGTGTTCGCGATTTCCTGCAGCCTGGTGCTCACCGCGTGCAGTTCCGCGTAAGACCGGATGAGCGGGAACATCAGCGCGTCGATGTCGACGAGCTTCCGGCCGAATTGTTCGCGGCCGGCGGCGTGTTCCCAGGCGGTGCGGAACAGTCCGAGGCCGAGGCCCAGCACGTAGGCCGCGTGCCGCACCCGGCCTTCGCGAGCTCCGGGCTCGGCGGAGGGCTGGTAGGCGTTCTCGAACCCGAGGTACCCCAGGCTCAGGTTGATCGAGCAGCCGACGGCGAGGCCGAGGCCGAGTCCGCCGTCGTCCTCGGGGGTCTCCACCTGGTCGAAACCCAGCTCCGCCAACGTTCCCGCCAGCGCGGCGCGACGGTCGGCCGAGTAGCTGAACAGCGGTTTCGCCTTGATCCCGGCGCCGACCGGTTCGAGCACCTCGACCACCGCGTCGGCGAGTTCGCCGCCGAACCGGTGCAGGATGTCCCGGCACCGGGTGGCGTATTCCTCCTTGAGGTCCACCGAAAGCGTCGACAGCATGATCTCCGACGAACCGGCCGACAGGGTGAGCCCGGGCGATTCGGTGAGCCCGGACAGCAGTTCCTCGCGGACCAGACCGTCCTGCGGCTCGGTCCGGAGCGTCCGCCAGCGGCGCAGCACCTCGTGCCCGACCTGCTGGCACGTCTCGCTGGTGTACAGCTTGGCCACCGCGGTGTCGGTCGCCGTCGCATCGGGACGGAGGAACACCTCCGTGGCCGCGCGCGCCACTGTTGTCGCGCATTCGACCTGGCCTTCGAGCAACTGCAGCTCATCCGAGCCGACCGCCGCCGCCCGCAGGGCTTTCAACCACCGCGCCGCTCGGACGACGTGGTCGATGCCGGTGCGTTCGATGGCCAGGGCACCGTCGAGCAGTGCCCACCCGCGACCCTCTTCGCCGATCCGCCGCCAGCTCTCGACCTCGACGTCTTTTAGCCGGACGCGGCACATCTGCTCGGGCTGAATGGTCTCGACCAGCTCGACCGTCACTCCCGGTGCCGCCAGGTCGATGACGAAAAGCGTGATGCCGTCGTACTTATGACCGTCGTCGCCGGTGCGCGCGGCGACCAGCGCCGAACCGGAGAGGTGGCTGTAGATGCTGAACACCTTGACGCCGTTGAGGACATAGCGGTCGCCTCGGCGGTCCGCCCGGGCGCGCAGCGACGCGAGATCGCTGCCCGCCCGCGGCTCGCTGTACAGCACGGTGGCAAATTCCTCGCCCCGGCTGATTCGCGGGAGCAGGTCCTGTTTCAGCCGGTCCGAGCCGGATTTCAGCACGAAGTAGCCGACGATCTGCACGGTGAGCGCATAGACGAGGTCCGGCAGCCCGGTGGCGATGAACTGCTCGAACAGCTCGACCCCGGTCTTCGTCGGCAAGCCCGCGCCGCCGAATTCGACCGGCCAGTCCGGTGTCAGCAGCCCGCGCCCGCCGAGTTCCCGGTATGCCTCGGCGATCGCTTCCGGCTCCATTTTCCGGGCTCGCAGCACGAGATCGCGCCAATGCGGCGTGTCGACCAGCTCTTTCAACGCCGCGTGCAGGTCGGGCTCGACGCCGGTGCTGACCACTGGCGTGCTCACGGGCAGGTCCAGCGCGCTGCGGATGATCTTCTCGATAGTGGCGAGCGGGTCGGCGTTCTGCAGCAGGCCGTAATGCTCGCCGGGAAGCTCCTGGAAGTCGACCTCGCCCGAGGACACCGTGCGCCAGTCCCGTTTGAAGGACTCCGCCGCCCGCACGATCACGACGTCCAGGTCTCCGGGCGTCGGCTTCCATTTGCGGAGAAGACGGCTGTTGTGGCCGAAGATCCGGAGACGTTCGGAGAAGGTCTCCTCGTCCATGCCGACGATCTCGGCCGCTTCGGACTCGGTGCTCGCCAGGAACTCGCCGTCGTGCCCGCCCGAGCGCAGCGCGTCGCGGACGAACCACTCCAGTTCCTCGGCGTGCGTCGACTCCTCGTACTCGATGGTCGACCACGTCGAGTCGAGCAGCACCACCTTCGGCCGCTTCCCGCGCGCCGCGAGCAGATTGGCGATCTCCCAGGCCAGCGCGCCGCCGAACGACCAGCCGCACACCAGGTCGACGTCCGGGCAGTGCTCGGCGAGAACCTCGGCGTAGCGGCGGGCGAGGTCCTGCATCGACTCCGTCGGCTCGCCGCCGTCGAGCACCTCCCGCGAAGATTCGAGGCCCCAGCAGGCATACTCCGGGAACCTGCGGACCAGCGGCTGATACGTCAGCAGGCTGCCGCCGACCGGATGCGCGAACAGCAGGACCTTCGCGCCGGGCGCCGACCGGCTCAGCTCGACCAGTCCCGGCACGCCCGGTGCCGCCGACCTCGCGCTGAGATAGCTGCTCAGGCGTTTGCCGTCACCGTCCATCTCTCCTCCTTTCCGGATGCGCTCCACGTCCGCTCACTCGCCGGCCAGCAGCCGGGCGACGTCCTCTTCGGTCATCCCGGCGATGGCCTTCTCCAGTTCCTCGGCCGACAGCGAGGCCAGCCGCGCCCGTTCGACCTCGAGCGCCATGCTCTGCACGCTCGAATCGTTGAAGAACGCGGCGAGCGAGATCGTCGCCGAGAACAGCTTCTTGATCTTGGAAACCAGTTGCGCGGCTTGGAGACTCGTGCCGCCGAGGTCGAAGAAGCTCGCCGTCTTGGGGAAATCGGTGCGGCCGAGGATCGGGCCGAACGCGTCGGTCAGCATGGCCCGTTCGAGATCGGTGAGCTCCTCCGCGGGCGCGGCCTCGACGGTGAAATCGGCGTCCGGCAGCGCGCGTTCGTCGATCTTGCCGCTGCCGTTGATCGGCAGTTCGTCCAGCAGCACGAAGGTCGACGGTTGCATCGTGGACACCAGCCGCTTGCGGCAGTAGTCCCGCAGCGAACTTTCGCTCGCCTGCCTCGCTCCCCCGGTCGCGCAGTAAGCGACGATCCGCTTCTGCTCCCCCTCCTGGCGGACCTGCACGTAGACGTTGCGGAGGCCCTCGGCGGCGCGGAGCACGCTCTCGATCTCGCCGACCTCGATCCGCACCCCGTTGATCTTGACCTGCCGGTCGCGCCGCCCGACGTACACCAGCCGGCCGTCTCCGTTGTGCCGCACCAGATCCCCGGTCAGATACACCCGCGCGGACGGGTCGGGCCCGACCGGATCCGGGACGAACTTCTCCCGGTTGTCCTCGTCGCGCCGCCAGTAGCCCGGCGTCAGCCCGACCCCGCCGAGCGCCAGCTGCCCGATGACGCCCTGCGGCACCGGCCGGTTGTGCTCGTCCAGCACATACGCGACGTGGTTGTCCATCGGGCCGCCGATCGGCAGCCCGGCCGCCGGCAGCGGCTCTTCGAGCTCCTCGACGACGCTGGTGACGGTGCATTCGGTGACGCCGTAGCCGTTGAAAATGCGCCTGCCCTTGCCCCACGCGCGCACCAGCTCGTGCGAGAACGCTTCGCCGCCGACGAACACGATGCGCAGGTCGTTCAGCGGACCCGGGTCGAGCAGCTTCATCACCGACGGCGGCAGGTCGGTCACGGTGACCCGGTGCTCCTCCAGGAACTGCTGGACCTCCGCCATGCTCAGCCGCATCACCGACGGCACGACGTGCAGCGACGCCCCGCTCAGCAGCGCGCCGAACATCTCGAAGACCGACACGTCGAACCCGCAGGACGCGTAGCCCAGCACGCGGTCGGCCGGGCTGAGTTCGAACAGCGTCCGGACGTTCCGGATGAAGCCGAGGATGTTGTCGTGGGTGATCAGCACGCCTTTCGGCTTGCCGGTGCTGCCCGAGGTGTACATCAGGTACGCGACGTCGTTCCCGCCGCGCGCCGGTTCGGGCAGGCTCGCCGGGACCGGGGCGTCGACCGGCAACCGGCATTCCGCGCCGGGTGCGATCCCGGCGGTCGTCGCGTCGCACACCACGCAGCGGAGGTCGGCGTCTTCGATGATCGCCTCGATCCGGCCGCGCGGGTTCATCGCGTCGATCGGCACGTACACCGCGCCGATCGCCAGCAGCGCCAGGACTGTTGCCGAGAAGTCGGCCGACGGTTCCAGCGCGACGCCGACCCGGTCGCCCGCGCGGACTCCGGCTTCGGCCAAATAGCCGCGCAGTGCGTCGACCCGTCGGCGCAATTCCGCGTACGTCAGGTCTTTTCCGGGAGTGCTGACGGCCAGCCGGTCCGCGTGCTCGTCGGCGATCCGGCAGAACCGCGTGTAGACGTTGCCGGTCGGTGCCGGCGCCTGCGTGCCGATGCCGAGCCGGGCCTGGATCCGGCGGGATTCGCTGTCGTGAGCCCACAGTTCGCGCAGGCTGATGCCCGGCTCGGCGATCGCGCTGCGCAGCAGCCAGACGAACACCCGCTGCATGGTTTCGATCGTCGCCTGGTCGAAGATGTCGGTGTTGTACACGGTGTGCACTTCGAGGTCCGGGCCGCTGCGCGCGATCGTCCACTGCTGGAAGAACTTCGCCTGCGTGGTGGGGACCTCGACCTCCGTCGCCGAGACGCCGTCGAGGCGCATCGGCTCGGTCCACTCGTTCATCGTCAGCGTGTACTGGAACAGCGTCGACCGCGACGGATCGCGCCGGACCTGCGCGCTCGCGATGATCTGCTCAAGCGGCAGGTAGCCGTGCGCCTGTGCGCCGCGCAGCCGTTGCTGGACCCGCTTGAGCGTCTCCTGGAACGTCTCGTCCGGGTCGAGCTGGAACCGCAGCGGCAGCATGTTGATGAAGAAGCCGAGGGTCCGTTCGGTTTCGACCTCGGCGCGGTTCGCGCTCGGCATGCCGAAGATGACGTCGCCGGAGCCGGAATACCGGTGGTACAGGCAAGCCATCACCGTGGCGTAGACGGTGATCGGGGTGGTCGTGAGCGACGAGGCGAGCCGGTTGGCCTGCGTTGCCAGCCCTTCGCAGGTCTGGACCACGGCGCGGCCGGGATAGGTCACCGCGGGCGGCAGCGGGCGGTCGCCGGGGAGGTCCATCACCTCGACGTCGCGCAGCGCTTCCGCCCAATGGTCGGCGCTGGCCTGCCAGGCCCCGGCGCGCATCTGCTTGCGCTGCCATTCGCTGAAATCGGCGAACTGGACGGCGGGAGGATCCACCAGCGGCGTCGAGCCGGCCCGGCGCGCGTTGTACTCCTTCTCCAGTTCGTCGAAGAAGATGGCCGTCGACACCCCGTCGAAGACGATGTGGTGCACGACCAGTCCGAAGTAATGCAGATCGGGCCGGACCTCCACCAGATCCGCGCGCCACAGCGGGAATTCCGTCAGCGTCATCCCGACCTCGGCGAGCTCGTCGAGCATCCGGCGGGCCTCGGCCTCGCTCGACGCGGACGACCGCGGGACGACGATTTCGGGATCCTCGACGATCCCCTGGAAGAACTCGTCGTTCTCCTCGAGCACGTAAGTCCGCAGTGCCTCGTGGCGGCGGACGATGCTCGCGAAGGACTCGGTGAGCGCGTCGGCGTCCAGGTCGCCTTCGAGGCGGAAGAGGAACGCGACGTTGTAGGTCGATTTTCCGGTGGCGAGCTGGTCCACCACCCACAAGGTGTCCTGCGAATACGACAGCGGCACGTTGCCGCGGTCCTGGCGGGGACGCGGTCCGTCGGTGATCTTGGCGCGTGCACGGGCCAACATGTCGGCAAGCGATTTCTTCTTGCCCTCCGCGGTACTGTCGCGCACTGTACTCACCTGTTGCTCCCTTCCCGGTGCTGAGCGGAATGCGATGCCCGGCCGACGCCCGGCGGCCGGTTTCCTTCGTTCACAAGTTCAAGGGCGGCAGCAGCGCCGCCGGATCGGTCAGCCACGCGCGCAGGAGCGCGCCGAGGCAGTCGGCGAGCGGCCCGGCCACCGCGGGCGAACGCGGGCTCCAGGCGTAGTGCCCGTCGCCCAGTTCGACCCGCAGGAGGAAGCGGGCGACGCACGCGCGGTCGGAATCGCGGCCGAGGCATTGGTCGGTGCGCACCACCTGGTAGGTGGTGGCGAGGTCGGGAAGCCCGAGCGCGGTCGCGGCGTACCCGCCGGTCGCCCGGGCGTAGCAGGCCAGCCCGGCGTGCAGGTTCGCCGCGGCCGGCCGGGCGCCGAGCAGGTGCAGCACCCGCGCGGCCTGCGCGGCAGCGCTCGCGGCGGCCGTCCCGGCCGAAGCCGGGTCGACCAGGCCGCCGTCGCGGCAGAGCGTCACGAAGGCGACCGCTCGCGCGCCGTCGAGGATCGTGGTGGGACGGCCGCCGGTCAGCCGGTCGGCCAATTCGACGGCGGCGGTGGTGGAGCCGAGGTCGGAGGCGCGGCCGAGCCAGTGCGCGAAACCGCCGTCCGGGTTCTGCAGCCGCGCGATCCAGCGGCGCAGGCGACGCTCGTCCAAGCGGTGTCCGCTCGCCCGTAACGCTTCGAAGGCCCATTGCGTGCAACGGACTTCCGCGGTCTGGCCGGGCATGTAGCCGACGCCGTCCTCCGCGGGCGGCTGCGCGTCCTGAAGCCAGCGGACCAATCCCGGTGCCGGAGTACCGGAACGCACCGAGGTGAGCAGACCGGCCGCGGTGGCGAGGCTGTCGCCTGCGGCTTCGGGGCTTCGGTAGGTGTAGCCGCTGCCCGCCAAGCGGCAGCGCGCCACCGCTTCGGCGATCGCGTCCGCTTCCGCTGCCGGAAGGTCGTAGCCGAGCGCGGTCAGCGCGCCCACCGCGGAGAAGCACGCCCAGATGTCGGAACGGCCGTAGCCGGGCCAGCGTTCGTAGCCGCCGCCGGGCAGTCGCCGGTCGCCGATCCACGCGAGCGCTCCCGCCGGGTCGGGCGGTTGCGCGCCGAGGACGCGCAAGGTCAGCACCGCGCGGAACGTCGCCCAGAGGCAGACCGCCGAGCCGGGCGCGAACCGGAATCCGCCTTCGACGGTTTGCTGTTCGCACAGCCACGACACCAGCGGACCGGTCCGCCACGGCAACGGCGCCGTGGTCACGGCTCGCCACGCCCGGACGCCGTAGTAGCAGGCACGGGCGTCCGAGAGGTTCGAGCCGGGCTGCCAGGCGAGGCCGCCGTCGGGACCCTGCAACGCGGCCAGCCACCCGGCGTGCCGCGCCGGTTCCGGGGCGGCGGTGCCGGTGACCTCGACCAAAGTCTTTGTGGCGCACCAGGTCGCCCACACGTCCGGCGGACGGCCCGCGCTCATCGCGAACCCGCCCTCGACGGTCCCGGTGCCGGACACCCATTCCGCGACCCGGGCGGGTTCGTCGATTTCCTCGCCGAGATCGTGCAGCGCGCGGGTGCAGCAGTAGGTGGCCCAGCCGTCCGACGGGAGGCCGCGCTGCCAGGTGTAGCCGCCGTCGCTGTTGCGGCGCGACCGCAGGAACCTCGCGATACCAGCGGGTTCGGCCGGGGTGCGGCCCAGTCGGCGCAGGGTGCGGACGGCGGCGTAGCTGCAGGAGAGGTCGGCTTCGCCTTGGCTGAGTCCGCCGTCGGCCAACACGGCGGGGGCGGTCGTGGCGGTCATCGGGCGGCCGCCGTGTTTGTCCGGTTCTTTGGGGTTCCCGGCGGGGCCTCACTGCAGGAGAGCCGGTTCAGCGTCATGGCGAAGCGACCTCCTTCCGGGACCGGGTCGTTCCCGGTCGCTCCACTCTTTCCCGCCGGGGCGGCTGGCGCATGGGTGCTGCGCACCCAAAGAGTCGCCGTCCGTCCACTCCCGGCGCCCATAAATGTTTCCGGCTGTGACTAAACGATTTCAGGCCGTGCGCACAATTGCGCCACAAGGTGGAACGGCGGTATTTCTGCCCCCACGAAAGCGGGTGCCTGCGTATAGCATTTCGCGGCGGGGGAGCAGACCGGCAGCGGGCGAAAGCCGTCGACCGCGTGCCGTTCGGCTGAAGGGGTGGAAATGCTCATCGGACGGGAGAGCGAACTGGCCGGGCTGGCCGGGTTCCTGAGCGCGGCGAGAGCGTCCTCCGGCGCCATGGTCGTGCTCACCGGGGAACCGGGGATCGGCAAGACCTCCGTGGCGGAGGCGGCCGCGGAACAAGCGCGGGCGGCGGGCATGGTGGCCGTGCGCGGGCGGGCCAGTTCGACGGGTCCGGCGATCCCGTTCCGGCCGCTCGCCGAGGCGCTGCTTTCGCTGGCGCGCACCGAGCCCAGCCCGGACGACGAACTGCTCGCGCCCTACCTGCCCGCGCTCGGGCGGCTCGTGCCGGACTGGGCGCGGCCGGAGCCGCGCGAGACGTCGCTGCTCGTGCTCGCCGAGGCGATCCTGCGGCTGACGTCGTGGTTCGGCCGCGGCCGCGGCTGCCTGCTGGTCGTCGACGACCTGCACTGGGCGGACCGGGAAACCTTGACTGTGCTGGATTATCTCGCGTCGAACCTGCGCGAGCAGCCGGTGCTCGTGCTGGCCACCGTCCGCGTCGGCACGTCCGCCGGCGCGGAGCTGGTGAAAACCCTGGCCCAGCGCGGCGACGCGACCCCGGTCGAACTCGACCGGCTCGATCGCGCCGGGGTGACCGGGCTGGTCGCCTCGATCCTCGGCTGCCCGCCGGGCGAGGTCAGCGCGTCGGCTGTCGAGCACCTGTACTCGCAAAGCCGCGGGAATCCGTTCGCTGCCGCGGAACTCACGCGGTACGCGGTGTCCATGAAGGATCTGGTGCGGCGTCCCGCTGGCTGGCAACTGGTGGGCGGGAAGCGAAAACGGGTGCCGCTCAGCCTCGTGCAAGCGGTCGAACAGCGGGCACTGCAGCTCGGCCCGGACGGGATGCGGCTGCTGTCGGTCGCCGCGATCGTCGGCCGGACTTTTCCCTTGCCGGTGGTGCAACGCTGCGTCGGCCTCGACGACCGCACCCTGCTCGCGCACGTCCGCGCCGCGGTCGCCGAACGCCTGCTGACCGGCGGCGACGGCACTCCCGGCTGGTACTCCTTCGAACATCCGCTGACCGAGGAGGCCCTGCTGTCGCTGACCACCGCGGCCGACCAGGTCACCCTCTCCGGCCGGGTCGCGCAAGCGATCGCCGAGTTGTACCCCGGCCTGCCCGGCTCCTGGTGCCACCTCGCCGCCGACCTGCACCGCCGCGGCGGCGACCTGCCCGCCGCCGCCCGGCTGTACCTGGAAACGGCCCGCCGCGCATTGCACGCGGGCGGCCCGGCGACCGCCGTCGCCGTGCTCGACAACGCCCTCGACATGCTGTCCGAGGAAAACCGCTGGCACGCACTGCGCGGGGAACTGCTGGAAGCCCTGCTGACCGCGCTCGCCGAAGACGGCCAGTTCGACCGCGCCGCCGAGGTGGCCGCCGAACTGCGGCTGGGGAATCCCTTGTGGGACAACGAAAGTCAGGTCCGCCAGCAGGTCCGGATGGCGTGGGCGGCCCAGGTCGCCGGCCGCTGGGAGGACGGCGTCCGCCAGGTCGCCGCCGCTCGCGCGCTGCTGCCGCCGGAGGCTTCCGAAGCCGACACCGCGGTGATCGACGTCGTCGACGCTTACCTCACCTCGTGCCGCACCGGCGCCGACGCCGACCACGTCAGCCGCAGCGAAGCCCTGGCCCGGCGGGCGATCCGCGGCGCCGATCCGGCCGGCGATCCCGAGACGGCCTGCAAAGCCTGGTACGCCATCGGTTTCAGCACGCGCGGCCGGTCGCTGGCCGAATCCGACGAAGGCTACCGGCGCACGCTGGCGCTGGGCACCGAGCACCAGTTGACCACCTGGCGCAACCACGGTCTCATCGGACTGGGCGCGAACGCCTGGCTCGCCGAGGGCGACGCTTCCGCCCTCGAGTACGCCTACCGCGAGACGCTGCGCTCCGGCTGTATCACCTTGGCCAGCAACGTATACGCCAACCTCGCCTACGCCGCGGTGCTGCGCGCGGACTACGACCAGGCTGAGCAGATCCTCACCGCGAGCCTGGCCGAGTGCGGACGGCTGCGGCTGCACTCGGTGATCCGCTACGCCCTGATGCTGCGCGCCGTGCTCGCCGCCCACCGGGGCCGGTGCCAGGAGATGCGTACCGCTCTGCGGGAATTCCGCGCGGCCGGCGGCGAAAATTCTCGTGAAGCCCCGTTGACTAAAGGATTGGCCGAACTGTTCTGCGCACTGCTCACCGAAGACCGGGAAGGCGCCCGGACCCTGTCCGCGGAATTGATGGCGGAATACGGCGGGCTGGAAGCCTATTTCCACTTTTCCGGTACTTTCGGATTAGTCCATTTGCTCGGCGCGGTCGACGGAACCGGCGATCCGGCCGAAGTGGACCAGGCGGCCCGCGCCCAAGTGGGCCGGATGCGCTGGAACCGCCAATTCCTCGGCTTCGCCCGCGCGGTGCACCACGGCCGCGCCGGCCGTCCCGATGCCGCCGAGCAGGAGATGGACACCGCCGTCGCCGCCTCGTCGGTCTTCCCGACCGCACGGCACCTCGCGCTGCGCCTGGTGTCCGAAGCCGCCCTCGCCGACAGCTGGGGCAAACCCGGCCAGTGGCTCGCCGACGCGGAGAACCATTTCCACGGAAGCATCGACGTCCTGGCCGGCGCCTGCCGCTCGCTGCTGCGCCGGATGGGCACCCCGGTGCGCTACCACAGCTCCGGCACCGAACGCATCCCGCCGAAGCTGCGCGGCATCGGCGTGACACGGCGGGAGTTCGAGGTGCTGCAGTTGATGCCGGAGCGGCTCGGCAACCGGGCGCTGTCGCAACGAATGCACATCTCGGTGCGGACGGTGGAGAAGCACGTGGCGAGCCTGCTGGCCAAGACGCAAGCCCCGGACCGGACCACACTGTGCGAGTACGCGACCGCGGTACTGGGCGATTCGGCACCGGGCTGATGACTGGCTGCGGGATGCTCACGGCTGCCAGCGCTTGGTCGGTCCGGGAGACCATCGACCGGCTGGAGGCTGCTGTTGCCGAGGCCGGTCTGCTCGTTTTCGCGCGGATCGACCACGCGGCCAATGCCGGGACGGCACTCCGGCCGACGGAACTGCTGATCTTCGGCCATCCCCGGGGCGGGACGCCGTTGATGCTCGATCGGCAGACGAGCGGCCTCGACCTGCCGATGAAGGCTCTCGCTTGGGAGGATTCGTCCGGCCGGACCTGGCTGACCTACAACGACGCCGAGTGGCTCGCCGAGCGGCACGGGCTCGGTCCGGGGAGCGTCGCTGCGGTGGAGGCTGTTTCGGCGGGGATGGCGGGGCTTGTGCGCGCTGTCGTCGCGCGGGGAGCGGATGGGTAACCGGCTTGCCGGCTAGCGCTGCCGATCGCTCTCCGGCCGCGCAGGTTCGCCGCAGCGGATCAAGCCCGGCGAGCGCCGGGGAACGGTCACGCTCCGCCAGCCGAATCCCCTCTCCGGCCGCTCGGCGGTGACGTGCCAGTCCGCCGCGCCGGACCGAATCGCCGTCCCGGCGCGTTGGGATGGCCGAGCGTCCACAAGGGACACCCGGCCACCCACCGAACCCCCGCCCGGTCCTCGCGCTGCTGCCAGGCCTGTCCGGTCAGCCTCTCCGCGCCGCCGCCAGACCGGCCCAGCCAGCCCCTTCGCGCCGCCGCCAGACCGGCCCAATCAGCCCCTTCGCGCCACTGCCAGGCCTATCCAGTCAGCCTCTCCGCGCCACCGCCAGACCAGCCCAGCCAGCGCCTTCGCCGCCGGAGCTGTCCGTCTCAGCTCATCCCGGCGACTGTGCTCGGGTCTCCCGCCAGTGCGACCACAGCGACCGCGCCCACGGTCATTCCGGTCAGCACCGCCGAGCGCACCCACTGCCGCCGCCAGGCGGGCACGGCCTGTTCGGCCTCGGCGGCGTCCTCCTCGGCTTCCGGTGCGGGCTGGACGTCCTCGTGCATTTCCGGTTCTCCTTTCCGATGGGATTTCCTAGTGATGTTCGGGAACCGCCCCGGCGGCCGGTTCCAGGAGGGACAGCGCCGGGACCCGGTCGGCGAAACCCAGCCGCAGCAGGCCGTGGCCGATGCCGGACAGGCCGTGCAGCAGGCCTGGCGTCGGGACCGCGCCCGGGGTTCCGCAGGCGAGTCCGTGCGGGAGCCGGACCGGTGCGCCGACGGACCTGGCCGCGTCGAGGACCCCGAGTTCTCCGTGGCACAGCGAATGATCCGGCGAAGGGGGCCGTTGTTCCAGCGCGGCGCGAAAACGGTCGACCAGGCGGGGAGAAGGAGAAGCGAGGACGAGACCGGCCAGGCCGGAGCACCAGCCGAGCCCGGTCGCCGGAGCTTCGCCGCCGGTCGGAGCACGGCCGGCCAGCCGAAGAGCGTGCGTCACCCCAGCTCGGCCGAAAAGGAATCCCCCGCCAGGCAAAGGAGAAAGCGAAGCCAGCCGCGCACCCAGTTCCTCGACGAGCGCACCCGCTTCCGGCAGGCCAGTGTCAGCCGCCACCGCCGAGACAGCTAGTACGGCCCCGGCCAGACCGTCGGCAACGTCCGCCGCTTCGGAAGCTCGGGCGGCAGCGGCGGTCGCGCGCAAGGCCGCCGGGATGTCGAACGTGGAATCCGCCAGCAAGTCGGCCAACCGGGCGACCGTGTAGGCGATTCCGCCCAGCCCGGTGAACGCGCCCGGCCCGACGCCCGACGCCAGCGACGCGTAGCCGTCCAGCAACTCGACCAGCCCCGGCAGGGGCCGGACCGTCCGGGCCGCAGCGTCGAGGAAACGGTCCTGTCCGCTGATTTTCCCCAGCTCAGCGAGAAACAGCGCCACCCCGCAATACCCGCTGCCCAGCGAAGCGCCCATCTGCCGGACGCACCAGTCGCCGTCCTCGGCGATCTCCAGCGAAGGCCAGTTGATCCGCACCGCATCGGCACTCCCCCGCCGCAGCAGGTCGTCGCCGATGTCCACGGCCAGCTGAAGCAGGCGCGCCGGATCGGGCACCTCGAGACCAGCCGCGGCACCGGGTACCAGGCGGTGTCCGGCGAAGGGCGTCATCGTGGCGAGAGAGGCCTCGACGAACCACAGCTGCGCGCGAAGGTCCTGCTCCCCCAGGCTGGCGATCCGGGCCCGCGCCGCGGACAGGCCGTCGGTTTCCAGGACGTCCGGGAGCCGGGTACCGGCAGTGGTCCAGACCTCTCGTCCGCCCACTGTTGCGGCGAAGTACGGGATGTCCCCCGCCAGCAGATCGGCCCGGGACGCGTCGGCGAAGCGGGCGAAGTGCGGGTACGCGGTGACGTCGTCGAGCGGAGCGAACGCCTTCGCGCGGCCGTCGATCTCGCGCAGGAACGCCGGTTCCGTCGATTCACGCAGCAAGTCCGCGTACCACTCGCTCGCCCGGGGAACGATCCGCAACTCGGCATCCGCGAACCGGTCCAGGCCGCGGAGCAAGGTGTCTCCGGCGAGCGACCGGTAAGCAGTACGGAAGCCGTCCAGGAAAGCGCTGCTGTGGGCCGCCGGATCGACGTCGGGGGCCGGGAGGTTCCGGCCGCCGGCGTACGGGGCGGGGCCGCGGACCAGGCGCATCCGGTCGGTACCCGCGTCGGCCCATGCGGGCAGGTCGTGCGGGAACCGGCCCGGACGGCCGCCGAACGCCGAAAGGTCAAGGCGGCCGTAAGGGCCGAATACCGGGCGGGGCAAGACAAAGGTGTTCAGGACAGAGGTTTCCAGCGTCGTCAGAGCTGGATCGGAACCGCCGTCGGTGTGCGGGGTCCAGCGGGGCTGGAAGAGCGTTTCGACGTCCACCACGACCGGACAGTCGCCAGCCGCCACGACGTTCTCCGCGTGGATGTCGGTGGCGCCGAGAACGTGCAGCAGCGCGAGTTGCGCGCCCAGCCGACGGTAGAACTGGCCGACATCAGCGGCGGGGCGGGCGTGGATGAACTCGACCCAGCCGTATCCGGGGCGTTCCAGCACCTCCGCCCGGCCAGGGGCGAGACCGCCGAGAAGCGGGGCAAGCTCGGCAAGCAGGTCGTTCCAGCGCGCGTGCAGGCCGACCGGGCACGGGCGGTAGATCAGCCGGGCACCGGAGGCGAAGCTGAGTTCGCTGACGGTCCGGCCTCCGCAATGAGCGTCGCCGCGGCCGAACGCCACCGCCATGACCCGTCCTGGATCGCCGCCGAGGAAACCGGCCACCAGGGCGCGGTCCTGGTCGAACCGGGTCAGCAGTTCCGAAGCGGCGGAGACGGCGTTGCGCGTGAGAGCGTCGAGAAGCTCGGCCAGGCCCGGGTGCTGGGCCAGGACGTCCGGCAGCGGGTCGCTGGCCACGAAGGAGTCGAACGACGTGAGGCTGGCGACGAGCGTCCGGGCCGAGGCGGCGCACAGACGGTCGCTGAGCCAGTCCTCCATTCCCTGGCCGACGGCGGCGAGCTCGGCCGCGTCAGCATCGGGCACGGCGGCGCGCAGCTGTCTCGACGCGGCGCTCACCAGCGGCTGTACCGCAGGCCGGAAGCACCGGGCGCCCCCTTGCGCGCCGGACGGTTCGGACCCCGCTCGCGACATGGGTCGCAGCCTGCCACGCGGCGGGCCGGCGGCGCATGGGTACGGCCTACCCAAAAAGCGGCCCGGCCAGGGGGAAATTAGCCGTCTCAGTCCTGCCGCGCCGAGTGGGCGCGTTCGCGGGCTTCGAGGATCTCGGGGACATGGGTTTCCGCCCATTCGCGGACCGCGCGCAGCGGCCCGAGCAGAGACCGGCCGAGGCCGGTGAGCCCGTACTCGACGCGGGGCGGCTGTTCCGCGTAGTCGACGCGGGCGAGCAGGCCGTCCTCCTCCATCGCGCGCAGCGTCTCGGTGAGGACTTTCGGGGTGACGCCCTGAATCTTCTCCGCCAGGACGGTGAAGCGCAGCGGGCCGTCCTCGAGCGCGTTGACCACGAAGACCGTCCACCGCGCCCCGATCCGGTGCAGCACCACCCGCGACGGGCAGGTCGCGGACATGACGTTGTAGCCCACGGCGATTCCTCCGGTTCCGGTTACGTTGAAGTACCTGGTTACTTTTCCATAGCCTACTTCGGCCACGACAACCGACGAAACGGAGAAGGACCATGGGCAACGGGCTGGCCGGGCACACAGTGCTGGTGCTGGGCGGACGGCACCTGGGCACGGCGATCGCCGACGCCGCGACCGCCGAGGGCGCGAAGGTGCACGTCGCGTCCCACCGTCCCGGCGGATTGCACATCGACCTGCGCGACGAGTCGACCATCGCCGCCGCGGCCGCCGAACTCGGGGAGGTCGATCACCTCGTCAACACGGCCGCGGCACCCCACGCGGCGCCGGTCCGCGAACTCGACCGGGACAAGACCGTCGACGCCTTCACCGCCAAGGTCATCGGCCCCTTGCTGCTCGCGAAGCACTTCACGATCCGGCGGTCGCTGCTGCTGTTCTCCGGCCAGGTCGGCTGGCGTCCGGCGCGCGGGAGCGTCGTGACAGGCGTGACCAACGGTGCGGCCTCGTTCGCCGCGCGGCACCTCGCCGCCGAACTCGCACCGGTCCGCGTCAACGCGCTGTCGCCGGGGATCATCGACTCCGGGGCCTGGGACGCCAAGGGCGATGCCAAGGCGGACTTCCTCGCCAACGCCGCGCAGCGAACCCTCGTCGGCCGCACCGGCACGGTCGCCGACGTGACCGACACGGTGCTCTGGATGCTGCAAGCCGAATTCCTCACCGGCGAAACGATCCACCTCGAAGGCGGCCGCCCCTGAACGCAATTCCGGAACGTCGTCGAGCCGCATCGGGAACACAAGGGCGAAAACGGCTAAACCAGTTCTGCCTTATGTCTTTGCTCAAGCTTTCGCGGACGCCGCAAGGGGTTTGCGCCGAACGAAGGATTGCGATCAACACGCGGGCACCGGTCCAATAATCTCGGCCGGCCACCGCGGTACGGGGCGGCCATTCCCCGCGAACGACCGGTGATGAACCACCGGTCGTTTCGCCATTCCCGACAGAGGAGCACACATGCGAAGACAGTGGGCACACCGCGCGACCGCGATCGCGCTGGCCCTCGCCCTGCTCGCCGGAACCGGGGCCGCCCCGGCGAACGCGACCGCCCGGCCGCAGGTCATCGGAACCATCGTCACCTGGGCGCAGACCGCCTACTCGGTCCTCAAGGACTTCTTCGGCAACAAACGCTCGATCGAGGACGCGACCAGGGCCATCCTCGACGCCATCAGCACCGCCAAAACCGAGCTCATCAACCACATCGACCAGGTCGCGATCACCCAGGCCAAGGCCTGCGCGCACAGCGCGGTCGACGACTTCGCCGACATCGAACGGTTCACTCCGGACACGCTGCAGGCGTATGCCAGGGACAGCTCGTACTGCGTGAACCTGATCGACAGCCAGCTGTCCGCGATCACCGACAAATCGGCGGTGGACCAGCTCGGCTTCGCACTCCACGCGGTCGCGCCGATCGCGCAGGTCGCGCGCAGCCGGGCCGGGTTCAGCGGGACCGGCCTGCTCGCGACGGTTCGCGACGGCAGCAACATCGTGATCGCCAAGCTGGAACCGGAATGCCATGTTGAAGCCGAAGCTGTTGGCGGGCCTTACGGCGCGGCGGCAGTGGTTGATCACGTTGGTGTGCACTGGGTACAACGGCACCAGCGCCAGCAAGTACCTCGGCTACCGGACGAGTCCCAATCCGCCGGTCACCTATCCCGACTCGCTGAAAGACAGCGCCACGAACACCACCAGCCGGATCGCGGCCCGGACAGTGTTGCCGAGTTTGATGGCGCCGACTCCGTCGTCGCGGGCGGGATCGCCTTTAAGTCGGCGTGCGGAGGGGCAGTGCGCCCGGCCCGGGGGCCGTGCACACTGCCCCTCCGCACGCCGACGCGATCCCGCGTTGTGGTCGGGTTTTTGGGATTAGGGCGGGAGGAAACTCTGCTGGCGCTGGCGGGTCATCGGTGCTGGATGAATGGGGACAGAGGGTTCCAGAGGCCGTCGCACCGGTGCTGGCGCGGGATTTCAGTGGTGAGCTGGCTGTCCCCGGCCGCGTTCAAGGACATCACCACCGGGTTGTGTTCGGTGAAGGGATCCCAGCGCGGAGTGCCGTCCACGGTCGGGTTTCCGGTGCGGGCGAAGCCGGTCCACTGGGCCACCAACTGGTCGGACAGCACCTTTTGGTTGGGGGTCAGCTTGATTCCCGGCGGCGGCGTCAACAGCATCCCCTCCGCCACGTGGTACGCGCCGTTCGGCTTGGTCGGGTCCAGGAAGAACGCGGGCGGCACGTCGGTGTCGTCCATCTCGTAGGCGAAGACCGGGATGTGGCGCGACAGCCGTTCGTCGTTCAGGACCGCGGGGCAGACCGAGTTGGAGTCGGCCACGATGGTCCGGAAGGCGAGGAACGGGGCCGGGTTCGGGAAACGTTTCAGCGGGTACAGTTCGCTGACTTCCTTGGCGTGCTCGCCGTACTGCTGCGCCACCAGTTTGCGGTAGTCCTCCGCCGTCGAGGCCGACGGCAGCTGGACCTCGTCGCGGGCCACGCCGTGCATCAGCGCCACCTTGTTGACCCGGCCCTTGGCGAACGCCTCGCCCGGAGACAGCGGCAGCGTCGTCCCGTTCACGATCGGCGCGATCGTGCCGCTGTCCGGTTTCATCCCGTTGCCCGCCTGTTTCAACAGCGTCGCCACGGGCACCTTGCGCAAGCACGCACCGGCATTGTCCTGGCAGCCCAGCGCTTTCGCGAACCGCGCTCCGGCCTGCTGGGCCTGCTCCTCGTCGGGCAGATCCGCCTTGCAGTCCTGCGGCTGCCACTGGATGTCGGTGCCCAGCAACGAGTTGTACTCGCCGTTCTGGCTGATGCCGCGCTGGAACAAGCCCGCCGCGGTCGGCGACGCGGTGTGGTCGCAGACGCTCGACCCGCCCGCGGAAGCGCCGTAGATCGTGACGTTGTGCGGATCTCCGCCGAACTTCGCGATGTTGCGCTGCACCCAGCGCAGCGCGGCCTGCTGGTCCTGCAGCCCGTAGTCGCCCGCGTGCTCGCCGAACGCCTGGTGCGCCAGGAACCCGAAAATCCCGAGCCGGTAGTTGACCTCGACGCTGATCACGTGCCCCTCGGTCACGAGCCGGCTCGCGTTCTGCGCCTGCAGCAACAGGAACCCGCCGCCGTGCAGCTGCACCATGACCGGCAGCTTCCCGTGCCCCGGGTTGGCGGGCACGCGGACGTTCAGGTTCAGGCAGTCCTCGGTCTCCGAACCCGGGCCGAGGCCGGCCGGCTGCGGGCAGGCGTTGCCCGGCGCGGTCGCGGCGAACGGCTTGGTCCACTTCGCCGGCCGCTGCGGCGGCGCCCAGCGCAAATTGTCCACCGGCGGCGCGCCGAACCGGATTCCTTCCCACGACCGGACGTCCGGGCCGGCGATCCCGCACACCGGGCCGTCGTCGGTCGGCACCGTCGTGCCGGGCGAGCACGCCGGCGCCGGCGGCGGGGCGGCCTCGGCCCGGCCGCCCGCCACGGACGCCGAACCGGCCAGCGACGACGCCACGAGGGCGACCGCCGCCAGCGCGACGCCTGCCTTCCCGTCAAGTCTCATCCGTCCTCCTTCGCTCCTGCCTGGCCGGGAGAGCGCGACGGCGGACGCGGGACACGACGAGCGGCATCCACGCACCGAACAGGCGACCTGCCGGCATGGGCTCGACCTCACCGGTGGCCGTTTTCCCGGCCACCGCCACGAGAACGCCCGCGGACCGCGCGTTCCCGCCGCACTCCAGTCTGGGCGCGGCGGGAAAAGGCACAACCTCCGTTCGGTCGCGCGGGAACTGTCAAATTCCCGGGCAGAATGGTCTTTGTCAGGGATCGGAGATTCCGCCGCCTGACCGCGTCCCGCGAGCCCGTCGCGGGTCCGGCTGTCGAGTGCGGTTAATCCGACAGCGCCGAGGACGAATTCCGCGGGAATATGCGTATCGAACCGAGACCCGGGCCGCTTTTTGTCCGATTCGGGCCTCCCGCCGCTCGAGAGGCCCTCCGAATCGGGTCCTCCGGCCCTGCCCGCCGGGAACGGCGCGTACCTACCGTGGGCAGCACCTCGAAGACAAGGCCCGACAAACCGAGGTGTGCCGTGTCCGCTCGAATCGAATGGCGTCTCGCCTGCAGCTGCGTGTTCCTGTTGTGCGCACTCAGCCCGGCACTGCCCGCGCGGCTGTTCGCCTTGGTATCGGCCCTCGCGGCCGGCGCGGTCCTGGTGTGCGCGATCCGTCCGGGGAGCTTTTTCCGCAAGCCTGACCTACGGCGAAAACTGTTCACCGCCGCCGCGGCGGGAATGCTGGGAATGCTCCTCGGCTGGCTCTCGCACGCGGGCGGGCTCGTCGCGTCCGCGGCCGGTCTCCTGATCGTGGTGCTGCTGATCAGCTGGACCGTCCGGTTCGCCGGGCGCCGCACCGGGCACAGCGAAGCACCCGCGCGGACGCTGCGAGCGGCGAGCGCGCGAATCAGGCCGCGGTCAGCAGGATTGCCCGCCCGGCAGGCAGCGCAGCGGATGGTCGGCGGCGGCGTTCCACTGCAGCGCCGCGTTGAGCTGCCCGTCGGACAGCCGGGCGTGGCGCGCGAGTTCGGGCAGCGACGCCTGCCCCGCGGACCGGCTGGCCTGGCACAGCAGGCCGAACCACCACTGCTCGTCGACCCAGTCGCTCCGGGCCTTCTCGACTAGCTGGGCCATGTGCTCGTCGCCGCAGGCGTAGACGAGCCGCTGGCCGTGACCGGCGAAATCGGCGGGATCGACGCGCGAGGAATCGGGGACGAGCGCGGTCTGCAGTTTCCCGGGCGGGATCTGCTCGCCGCAGCGCTCGCACGTTTTCCTGCGCCGGGTACGGAAAACTGCTTCGGGGGACGGAAGCGACATCAGGCACTCCGGACTATCGGCACGGGTTCCATGTCGCAGATGTCAGAAAGCCGGGGGCCAGGGCACGGGGCATCTGCACGTTCCCAGGCGGGATCCCCGTCGGGACCCCTTCCGGGAAACCCACAGTAACGGCGGCTCGCGGGCCTTGCCAAGACGTCCGTTAGGGCTTCCGCGGCCTTTCCGCTCAGCATGGCGGTGCACAGAGCGGGGCCGTTACCGTCATTACGGGTGGAATCCCGAGCACGCCGGGTGACGCGGCGTGCCCGGCGGGGTCAGTCCGCGGCGCTCTCGCCGAGAATCTCGTCCGGCCGGAGTTCGTTGCGCGCGACCGCTTCGGCCACTTCGCTGAGCCGCTGGTTGTGCCCGCGGCTGTAGGCCCGGAGCCGGTCGAACGCCACCTCCATCTCCAGCCCTCCCGCGTGCGCCAGCACGCCCTTCGCCTGCTCGATGACGACGCGGCTGTTCAGCGCGTGCTGCAACTGCTCGGTCAGCAGCTCGCCGCGCCGGATCGCGCGCTCCTGCAGGATCCCGATCGTGGCGATGTCCGCCAGCGCGCGGGCCACGCTCAGCGCCGACCCGGTCAGCGGGCTCCGGCCGCGGCCGAACAGGTTCAGCGTGCCGATCACCTGCCTGCGCAACCGCATCGGCATCGCGTGCACGGAACGGATCCCGGCGCTGGTCGCCTCCGGCACGAAACCCGGCCACCGCGCGGCCTGCGCGACCAGGTCTTCGACCACCACCGGCTCGCCGCTGTGATAGGCGTCCAGGCACGGCCCCTGCTCGGTCTGCAGCTGCAGCAGCTCCAGCATCCGGCTGCTCTCGTCCGACGAGGCGACCACCTCGAGGCCGCCCCGCTGATCCGCGAGCAGCAGCCCGGCGGCCGAGGCCCCGAGCAGCGCGACGCAGTATTTCGCGAGCCGGTGCAGCATGTCGGCCACGTCGTATTCGTCGACCAGCGTGTCGGCCATGTCCACGAACGCCCGCAACAGATCGTTCTCGCTGGACGGCGTGACCGTGCCGGCGAACCCGTCGCTCATCGGTGTCTCTCCTTCGTCTTCCACTCCCCGGCGGCGTTCGCACGCCCGCCTCGCGGGGAACCCAGCGTCGTGTCCGGCTTCACCGCTCGATCTCCCTCGGGTGCAGCCGGCGCTCGACGATGTCGCGCGCGACCTCGTCGAGCAACTTGTCTTCGGAGTACGCGTACGCCCGCAACCGGGCAAGTGCCTGTCCGGCGGGAATCCCGAACTCCGCGATCACGATCCCGGTGGCCTGGTGCACCGTGGCCCGGTCCCGGACCAGCCCGCTGACGACGTTGTTCCCGGGTTCCCCGGAAACGCCCGCTGTCGCCACGGCCAGCAACGCGCTGGTCACGAGGTCGATTCCGCGCAGGATGGTCCCGAGTTCGTCGTCGGTGAGCCAGCCGGCCGCGCGCCGGTAGGTGTCCACCGCACCGATCCTGGCGGCCCCGCGCCGCAGCGGAAACGCGAATATGCCGGAAAACCCGGCGGCCCCCGCTTCGGTGGCGAACACCGGCCACGACGCGGGAAGCCGCTGCGAGAGGTCCGGCACCAGCACCGGCCTTCCGGTCTCGTACGCCTCGAAGGACGGGCCCTCGCCCAGGCTGAACTGCAGCGAGTCGAGGTGCTCGATCACCGGATCGCTGGCCAGCACGAGCGCACGGTGTTTTCCGTCGACCATCAGCGAAACGGCGGCGCCGTCGACCGGCATCGAATCCACGATCGACCGGCACACCTGCGCCAGCGGAGCCGTCACGTCGCGGCCTTCGCGCAGCGCGACCAGCAGCTCCGAAAGCAAGGCGGCCAGGGATTCCGCGAAATCCCCCACTCCGGTCACTGCCTGGTTCACCGCCTTCCCGAGTCCAGAACCAACCGAGTTCCGCACCGCCGCCGGACGGCTTTTCCAGCTTACCCCCGGCCCCGCTTTCCGCCGAAGCGGCCTCGCCGGGCCCGACCGTCCGCAATGGACAGCGGGGAAGCGGCCGTTGCCGGCCCGCCAATAGTCCACAGTGGACCTTCAAGCCGCGCGATCTGCCGCGCGGGAACGGCACCGAGCCGCGGACGTCCGCCGGGGCGGCGGTGACCTCCGGCCCTATCCCGGCCCGCGCCCGGCGCAGCACGATCGGCACTGGCGTGAAAAACGGCTGGTCCCCGCGGCGGAATACGAAGGCGCGCAGAGGACTTCCGGCCCTTTCCTTCCCCGGCGGGGCCTGCGACGGTGAACCTGGAACGGAGCTGACATGACCGAGACCCCGCAGCAGTGGACACTCGCCATCGCGTTCGACCGGACCGCGCACTACACCCGCGCCCGGGCGGTGCTGCGGACCGACGACGGGGACGAATACTCCGGCATGGGCCTCGCGCACAGCGCGGCCGAAGGTCGCGGGCTCACGCACGTGGCCGGTTACCTCGCCGCCGGACGGGCCTTGTGCGACCTTTCCCAGGAACTGCTGGAGGCGGTCGTGATCGACGTCGATGCCGAACTGAACCAGCTCAGCGCGACGATCCCGGCCAGCCGGTCCGGGGACCACCGCCCGGACGCGCTCCGCGCCTGAACCTCGCCGCGGATTCCCCTGGCTTCCCGGCAAACCCCTCCGTCCTCCGGCACCGCGGGCCAGGACTGCCGTCAGCTCAGCGGCGCCGACCAGTCCAGCCGCACGCCCCCGCCCGGACGCGTCCCGAGCGCGAACTCCCCGCCCGCCGACTCCGCGCGCTCCCGCAGATTCCCCAGCCCGCTCGGGGAAACGTCCTCCGGCAGCCCCGTTCCGTCGTCGGTCACCGAAATCCGCACCACGTCGTCGCGGACCGCTACGGAAACCGACAGCGCCGACGCGCCCGCGTGCCGGACCGCGTTGCTGACCGCCTCCCGCACGACCGCTTCCACGTGCTCGGCGAGCTGGGCGGGAATCGCGTCGAGCGGGCCCGCCATGCTGACCGTCGGGTGCAGCGGCGCGTCGTCGGTGAGTTCCGCGATCGCGTCGTGCAGCCGGTGCCGCAGCCGGACGTTGCCCGCCGCCCCGCCGTGGAGGTCGAAGATCGCGGTGCGGATCTCGCGCACGATCTCGTGCATCTGGTCGATGCTCTCCTGCAGCCGCCGCTGCAGCTCCGGCGTTTTCGTCCGGCGCTGCGTGCTCTGCATCGCGAGCCCGACCGCGAACAGCCGCTGGATCACGTGGTCGTGCAGGTCCCTGGCGATCCGGTCGCGGTCGGACAGCACGTCGCGCTCCCGCGCCGCCCGCTGCTGCGACGCGAGCTGCAGCGCCAGCGCGGCCTGGTCGGCGAACGACGCGAGCACCGGCAGCTGCGCGGTCTCGAACAGGGCGGATCCCGGGTCCCGCAGGGCGATCAGCACTCCGGAGGTGTGGTCGCCCGCGCGCAGCGGCACCACCAGCGCCGGACCCCGGCCGCGGTCGGCGAACAGCTTCAGCTCGGCCATCCGGCGCGGGGTCCGGTCCTGGAACACCGCGCCCGGCACCGTCCCGGCGACGGGCATCCGGCTCCCGGTCAGGTCGGCGCCGCCGCCCGCGCACACGGTGACGGTCAGCTCGGCGGGCTCGGCGTCCCGGTCCTCGTCGACGTCGAGCCGACCCGTGCCGGGCAGCGCGAGCATCGTGATGTCGGAGCCGGTCAGCTCCAGCGCGCGGCCCGCGATCAGCTCCAGCGCGTCGACCGGATCCGTGCCGCCGAGCAGTTCCGTGGTCACCTCGCTGGTCGCGCCGAGCCAGCGCTGCCGCAGCCGGGTCTGCTCGTAGAGGTGCGCGTTCTCGATCGCGATCCCGGCCGCGGCGGCCAGCGCCTGCACGATCACCTCGTCGTCGTCGGTGAATTCCGCCCCGTCTTTCTTCTCGGTGAGGTAGAGATTGCCGAACACCTCGTCGCGCACGCGCACCGGGACGCCGAGGAACGAGTGCATCGGCGGATGGTTCGCCGGGAAGCCGACCGACGCGGGATGTGCCGAGATCTCGGTCAGCCGCAACGGTTTCGCGTCGTCGATCACGAGCCCGAGCAGCCCGTGCCCCTCCGGAAGGTGCCCGATCCGCTCCCGTGTCTCGGCGTCGATGCCCCGGTACACGAACTCGGCCAGCGCGCCGTCGTCGCCGAGCACGCCCAGCGCGCCGTAGTGCGCCTCGCCGAGTTCCACCGCGGCCCGCACGATCCGGCGCAGCGTCGCGTCCAGTTCCAGCCCCGACGCGACCGCCAGCACCGCCTCGAGCAGGCCGTCCATTTTGTCGCGGGTGCCGATCAAGAGCTCGATGCGCTCCTGAAGATCGCGCAGCGTCTCCCGCAGCCGCAACTGCGACAGGGTTCCGGACAGCTTTCCGGTTTCCGGCATCAGACCCGCTTTCGGCGCTCGGCGTTCTCAGACAGATGACTTTCGCCCCTGTGCGCCCCCGCCCGGCGCACGCATGCTGAAGCGAAGAACCACGCACGACACAGTGTCCCGCGTTTCGCGGTCCCGGGGAGAAGGATGACCCTTCAGGTGGCGCCGTCCGGCCTGCTCAGCGCCGAACAGGTGGTGTCGGTGCTGCGCAGCGCGACTCTCGCCCCGTCCACGCACAACACCCAGCCCTGGCTGTTCAGCGTCGGCCCGACGGGCATCGAGGTGCACGCCGACGCCGACCGCACGCTGCCCGTCGCCGACCCGGACCGGCGCGAACTGCTGCTTTCCTGCGGGGCGGCGCTGTTCAACCTGCGCGCCGCGATCCACGCGACCGGGGTGCACCCGGCCATCAGCTACCTCCCCCGCCGCGGCGATCCCGACCTGCTCGCCCTCGTGCGCCCGCGGGCCGCCGCCGCGACCGACCGCAAGCTCGCGTCCCTGGCCGAGGCCATCCCGCTGCGGCACACCAACCGCACGCCGTTCACCGCGAAACCCGTGCCTGGCGGGGCGCTGGGCGCGCTGCGGCACGCGGCCGAGGTCGAACACGCCTGGCTGCCGCGGCTCGACGCGGACCAGCTCGCCGGGCTCAAGGAACTGATCCGCGAAAGCCACCGGCTCCAGACGGAGGACCCGGCCTTCCGGTCCGAATGGCAGCGCTGGACCGGCCGCGGCCGCAACCGGCGCGACGGCGTCCCGTTCGCCGCGGGAGGCGCCGTGACCGCCGACGACACCTGGGTCCTGCGCGACTACGGCGGCGGCTCGCGCGCCCCGGGCGCGGCTCCGCTGGTCGTCGTGATCGGGACGTTCGCGGACCTGGCGATCGACCGGCTTCGCGCCGGGCAGGCGATGCAACGCGTCCTGCTGACCGCCACCGCCCGCGGAATCGACGCCTCGTTCATCTCCCAGCCGGTCGAAGTGCCCGCGATCCGCACCAGACTCCGCGATTTGCTCGGCGGCGGGCTCTGGCCGCAGATCGTCCTCCGGCTCGGCTACGGCGCCCCGGTGCCGCGGACTCCGCGACGGGCGCTGGAGGACGTTCTCGTCACGCCGTCCCCGCTCAGCGTCTAACCCGGCCGACGCGGACGTCCCCGCAGTTCCGTCGCCAGCACCGCCGCCTGCGTGCGCCGCTCCATGCCGAGCTTCGTCAACAGCCGCGACACGTAGTTTTTCACCGTTTTCTCCGCCAGGAACATCCGTTCGGAGATCTGCCGGTTCGTCAGCCCCTCGCCGATCAGCCCCAGCAGGGTGCGCTCCTGTTCGGACAGTTGCGACAACGGGCCCCGCTGTTTTTCCGCGCTGTCGCGCAGTTTCGCCATCAGCGCGGCCGCCGCGTGCGCGTCCAGCAGCGACTTTCCCGCGCCGACGTCCCGGACCGCCGAGATCAGGTCCAGGCCCTTGATGTCCTTGATCACGTACCCGGCCGCTCCGGCCAGCACCGCGTCGAGCATCGCCTGTTCGTCGGTGTAGGAGGTCAGCATCAGGCATTTCAGGTCCGGCGACCACGACCGCAGTTCGCGGGCCAGCTCGATGCCGTTGCCGTCGGGCAGCCGCACGTCGAGCACCGCGACGTCCGGGCGCAGCGCCGGAATCCGCGCCAGCGCCTGCGAAACGTCGCCCGCCTGGCCGACCACGGCGATCTCCGGGTCCTCCTCCAGCAGGTCGGCGACCCCGCGCCGGACCACCTCGTGATCGTCCACCAGGAATACCCGCAGCATCGGTCCTTCTCCCACCTAGGGCTGGTTCGTGCGTCGAGAGTGTCGAGGGTACGGCGGCCGGCCGCGCCCCGGCGGCGCCGGAAGTCCTCATTCCCCCGGCGGCGACTGGGTTTTCACCGGCACGGACCAGCTCAGCCGGGAACCGCCCGCCACGGTCAGCGTCCCGCCGCGGCGGCTGGCCTGCTCCGCCAGCGCGGCCAGCCCGGGCGCGGCGGACACGGCGAGGTCGCCCGAGCCCTCGTACCGGACGGTCACCGTCGTCCGCGCCTCTTCCGCCTGGATTTCGACCTCCACCGAGTCGGCCGAGGCGTGCCGGGCGACCAGCCGCAACGCGTCGGCGAGCAGCGGTACCACGACGTCCGAGGGCACCGGGTCGAGTTTCCCGGTCAGCTGCGTGGACACCGCCAGCCCCAGTTCCTCCCGTGCCTGCGCGAGCACCCGCAGCACCTGGTCGCGGATCGGCTCCGGGCCGGGCGCCACGACGTCGTCGAGCCGGAAAACGGTCTGCTGCACGTGATTGATCACGTCGTCCAGGTCGGCGATCGTCTCGCGCAGCCGGGTCGCGACCACCGCCGACTTGGCGAGCCCGGCCGTGGTCTGCAGCGACAGTCCGGTGGCGTAGAGCCGGTTCAGGATCTCGCTGTGCAGCCGCGCCGCGATCCGGTCCCGTTCGTCGTGCAGCGCGGCGTCCTCGCGTTCGGCCCGCGCCTGCGCCAGTTCGAGCGCCACCGCCGCCTGGTCGGCGAACCAGGCCGCGATCTCCAGGTCGTCGGCGGTGAACGCCGGGCGCCCGGCCAGGCGGGAGACGGTCAGCACCCCGGCCACCGTCCCGTTCCCGGCGAGCGGCACCAGCATCACCGAATCGAGGTTCAGGCTCAGCACGGACGGCACCGACAGCCGCGACAGCTCGTCCGGCCACGAACCGATCCTCGGCTCGCCGCTGGCGAAAACCGTGCCGGCCACAGTGGACTCGGTGAGCAGTTCCCGGCCCGCCAGCTGCTCCGCGCCCGCCCCGACCGCGCGTTCGACGAAGAGGTAGCCCTCCCGCTCCGCCCTGCGGGTGACCGAAACCAGGTCCGCGGACGCGAGCGCCCGCGCGTAGTCCACGACACGGCCCAGCGGATCGCCGAGGTCCGCCGACAGCAGTTCCCGGGTGACCGCCGCGGACGCGCGCAGCCATTCCTGCTGGTTCCGCGCGGTCTCGTACAGCCGCGCGTTCTCGATCGCGCTGCCCGCCGCCGCGGCGAGCGCGAGCGCCAGCTGCTCGTCCTCCTCGCTGAACCGGCCCTGTTCGGCGTCGGCGAGGTAGAGGTCGCCGAAAACCTCGCCGCGCACCCGGACCGGGACGCCGAGGAAGCTCGTCATCGGCGGATGCCCCTCGGGGAACCCGGTCGAGCGGGGATCGTCCTGCAGCCGGTCCAGCCGCACCGGGCGCGGGTCCTCGACGACCGCGCCGAGCAGGCCCTTTCCCTCCGGCAGCCGGCCGATCCGCGCGACCGCCTCGGCGTCCATCCCGGTGTGCACGAATTCCGACAGCCGCCCGTCCGGCCCGATCACCCCCAGCGCCGCGTACCGCGCCCCGACCAGTTCGCACGCGGACTCCACGAGCCGGCGCAGCAGCGCGGGCAGCGCGAGGCTGCCGGTGATGGACTGGGTCGCGCGCAGCAGCCCGCGCAGCCTGCCCTGCGTGCTGATGACCTCCTGTGCGCGCTCCACCAGCTCGCCGAGGAGCTGGTCCAGTTCCATCCTCGGCTGATCGGGGAACGTCAGCCTCGGTTCTTCGGGTGTGTCCCGCTGGTTCACCCCGGCTCCTGCCCGTCCGGCGCCGCCGTCCCGTCCGCGCGGCGCCACTGGGAAATCAGTCTTGCGGCTCGTGCGAGGGGCCGTCAAGCGCGCGAAAAGGGACCGGCGGCGATTTCCGGCGCTGCACGGGAAAACGGGCGTGCCAGGTTCTCTGTTCACGGGGAAATCGTGCGGGAAAAGCGTCGTGAACGTGCCGGGCCGGGCCTTCGCGATCGCCGTGCCCGCCCGGCGGCCGCGGTGCATCCGGCGGTGCGCCACAAGGTCGAACGGCGTGGTCGGCCCGCACTGGCGGGCGGGCGCGAACAGCGGCGGAATGGTTCCTCCGGCGGAAGTCCTGATCATCGAAGCGGCCGAGGCGGAATTCCCCGGTTGCTCCGTCCGGGCATTTTTCGGATTCGCGCGGCTGTTGTCCTTTCGCCAGGCGTCCGGGAGGCCGGCGGGCCGGTCAGCGCCGCGCCTCCGGCCGCACCACGAGGACCGGGCACGAGGCGTGGTGGATCAGCGCCTGGGCGGTCGACCCGAGCTGCATCCCGGCGAACCCGCCCCGGCCGCGGCTGCCGACGACCATCAGCTGGGCCCGCTCCGACTCGTCGAGCAGCACCTGCCGCGGCCGGTCGCGGACCAGCTTCCGGTGCACCTCGACGTCGGGGTACTTCTCCTGCCAGCCGTCGAGCCGGTGCGCGAGCAGCCGCTCCTCGACCGGCTGGCGGCGGGTTTCCCGTTCCGGCACCGGACGCGCGGTGCGCTCGATCGCGTCGCAGACGACGTCGGCCCAGGCGTGCACCGCGACCAGCGGGACCCGCCGGAAACTGGCCTCCTCGAACGCCGCCGCGATCGCCGCCTCGCTGTTCGGGCTGGTGTCGACGCCGACCGCGACCGGCCCGTCGGGCGGGACCGGGCCGTCGCCGCGGCGGCCGCGGACCACCGCCACCGGGCAGCCCGCGTTGCTCACGACCGCCGCGGTCGCCGCGCCGGCCAGCATGCCGGTGAACCCGTCGGTCCCGGTGCGGCCGAGCACGACCATCCGGGCGTCCCGGGACCGGTCGATCAGCAGAGCGGGCGCGGAATCGGTGTAGACCTCGTTGCGGACGCGGAGCGCGTCGGCCGCCAGGTCCTCCCCGACGGGCGCGAGGAGCCCGCCGTCGGACGGCGCGTCCTCGAAAAGCGGGCCGGGCCCGGCGAATCCGGCGGGCACCGCGGTCTGCAGGCAGTGCACGAGCTCCAGTTCGAGGTCGCGGCCCGCGGCGAGCCGGGCGGCCCACCGGACCGCTTCGGCCGCGCCGTCCCATCCGCCGATCCCGACGAGGACCGTGCGGTTCCGGCCGGTCATCTGCCCGTCCCGTCGCTCGCCGGGCCCGCGCCCACCACGCCGGGCACCGCGAGCGCCAGCAGCGTCGCGACGTCGCGGTCGGTTTCGTCGTCGTACCGATCGGTGATGCGCACGATCCCTTCGTGCACCTCGACTTTCCAGCGGCCGGTCCCGCCGTAGACCTCGAGCCGGTGCCGCACGTCCGCCGCGATCGCGGTGTCGGCGCGGGCGAGCACGCGGACCACGTCGCCGCGCGTCACGATCCCGACGACCCGGGAGGACTCGACGATCGGCATCGCCTGGCTCTGCGCGTCCACCAGCTCCCGGCAGACGTCGGCGAGGTCGGCCCCCGGCGGCATCCCGGCGGCGGGCGAGGTCATCACCGCGCCGACGGTCGTCTCGATCGCGCCGGGGTGGTACGGACGGCGCCGTTCCGCCGGCGGCGGTCCCTGGGCCCGGCCGCGGCCGAGGTCGGCTTCGGTGACGATGCCGACGAGCCGTCCGTCGTCGTCCACGACCGGCAAGGCGGGGAAGCCGCGTTCGGCCAGAATCCCGGCGGCCTCGTCGGCGGAGGTCCACGGACGCACCGTCTCCGCAGGCGAGGACATCAGATCGCGTGCGCGCATCAGACCCGTCCTTTCCCTGGTACTGGCTCGAAAGTAGGCGACGGAGCGGACCGGGCACGCCGGTCCGGAGTCACCGGCGCGAAGGACCAACGTCCTCAGTGCCGCGCCGGGGACGGTTCCCGGCGCGGCGGGGACGCGGGGCCGCTCCGCCGTTCGGCGCAGGGGCGTTCCGCTCGGCCTCGGTGAGCACGACCGCGTCCGGGCCGGGGTAGATCGTCGAGACGTAGCCGCCGAGGAACCACGCGACGGTGAACGGCGGGCCGCCGTCCGGGGTCCCGACCGCGACGATGCGGCCGTGCTGGTCCGGGAATTCCGCCCGGACGCTCTTCACCACCAGCCAGTCGCCGGGCTGTGCGCGCATCGCTTCCTCCTCGGTCCGGGCGGATCACCGCGACGGGGAAAGTTCCACCGCGACAACGCCTTCCGCGGTCAGGGCGAGAGCTTTGACGAGCCGCCGCTCGGCCTCGTCGGAGAACGTGCCGCGGATCGTGACGGCCCCGCCCGCGACCGAGACCTCCCAGTGGTTCCGGTGCCCGGCGTAGTCGCTCAGCAGCGTGCGCAGCCGCGACGCGATGGCGTCGTCCCGGCGGACGAGCGGGGCGAGCAGGTCCCGGCGGCTCACGATCCCGGCCAGCTCGCCGCGGTCGGTCACCGGGACGCTGCGGATCCGGTCGGCCAGCATGCGGACGGCGATGGTCGCGAGGTCGGCTTCGAGGTCTATCGGGTCGACCGGGGCGGTCATGACGGTGCGCACGCGCAGTCCCGGATCGCCCGTCCGGATGCCGGCCAACGCGTCCGTTTCGGTGAAAAGGCCGAGCACCCGGTTGTCGTGGTCGACTACCGGCAGCGCCGCGAAGGCGTGTTCGGCCAGCAGCGCGACGGCGTCCTGGACCGGGAAACCCGGGCCGACGCTGACCACCGGCCAGGTCATGATGTCCTGTGCTCGCAAGGCTTTCCCTCGTTCTCTCATCGGAACGCCCCTCGGACGACGGCGACCGGGCACGCCGCGTGCGCGAGCAGCCGGTTCCCCGTGGACCCGAGCAGCCCGCCGGCGACCGGACCCCGGCCGCGGCTGCCGATCACGAGCAACTGCGCGCCCTCCACGGCCAGCAGCGCCCGCCCCGGCGAACGCTCGCGCACCGCCCGGATCCGCACCGAGACCTCCGGGTACTTGTCCGCCCACGCCGCGGTGCACTCCCGCAGCGCGCGATCCTCCGCGGCGGCCCGGCCGGGCCCCTCGGACCGCCAGGCGTGCACCGCGATGAGCGGCACCTGTCTGTTCGCGGCGGCCTCGAAGGCGAATTCCCCGACGCGCTCGTCGGTGTCCACCCCGACCACGACCGCGCCGCCCCGCACCGCGCGCCCGCGCACGACGACCACCGGGCAATGCGTGCTCGCCGCCGCCCGCAACGCGACCGAGCCGATCGCCGCCCCGCGCAACCCGCCGAGCCCGTGCGAACCGAGCACCACCAGCGACACCGAACGCGACCTCTCGACGAGCAAATCGACCGCCAGCCCGGCCCGGACGAGCGGCTGGGTCGCCACTCCCGGCGCCGACTCCTGCGCGACCTGCGCGGCGCGGCTCAGCCAGCGGTGCGCGCGGGCGAACCGTTCGCGCGCTTCCTGGTCCGCCGCCGCGGTTCCCGCTTGGAACAGCTGCAGCAGGCAGTCGCGGCGCAGCGCTTCGGCGGCTGCCCAGCGGACCGCCGCGAGCGAGGCCTCCGACTCGTCGACCCCGACCAGCACCGCGCTGCCGGGCTTCTTCCGGGACACCGCCGCCTCCCCTTCCCGCCGCCGGTTCCGGCAACCGGGTCCACGGTGGCCTATCCGGGAGCGGTCCAGCAGGGGCCGAAGTCCCTTCCCACAGGGACGAAAGCGCATCTCCGGCGAAGCGGTCAGGCGGGTGCTCTCCGGTCCGGGTCCCGAGCGGGGGCCGGACCGTTCCCCGTGCCGCGGCGGACGGACGCGGTCGCCGATCGCCGCCCGGAACGGGAAGCGGCCACCGTCCGCAAAGGACAGTGGCCGCTCTTCCCGTCGGGCGACGGGGAACGGGGGTCACCCGGGCACTGCGCCCGCGGCCGGTTCGTCGGCCAGGACGATCCGGGCGTCCACTCCCACCCGCAAATGCTCTTTCACCGCCACCACGCCGTCCACGCGGCCGACGAGCGCCAGCAGCACCGGGATCACCGGCACGACGCTGCGGCGCTCCACCGTGCCGGTGAGCGACACGACGCCGTCGCGCACCGCGACGTCCAGCGACGCCGGGTCGACGCACAGCTCCCGGTCCAGGACCTCGTCGCGCACCTCGTCCCGGATCTCGTCGTCCGGTCGCAGGAAAACCCGCCCGAGGTCGCCGTGCGAGACGATCCCGGCCAGCCTCCGGCCGACGCCGAGCACGGGCAGCCGGCGCACCCGGCTGGCGTTCATCCGCCGGACCGCGCACACGACGTCGTCGTCCACGCCGACGGTCACCGGCGGCGTCGACATCACCTCGGCCACCGCACCGGCTCCGCGCCAGGCGAGGCGTCCGAAGCAACGCCCGGACCGCCGCCTCGCCAAATCGCCGCGCGTGACGACGCCGAGAACCCGGCCGTCCTCGCCGACCACCGGCGCGCCGCGCACGCCCCGCCGCTCCAGCACGGCGACGGCGGATTCGACCGGCAGGTACGGTTCGACTACGGCGACGTCGGGCGTCATCACCGCGCGGACCTGGCGGGTTCTCCTCATCTCGGGCTCCTCACAGCAGGGGATCGGGGCGAGCGTCCGGCAGCGGCCCGCGTTCCTCGGCCGAGCGGGCGGGGACGATGACCACCGGGCAGTACGCCTGCCGCAGGCAGTACTCGGAAACCGAGCCGACCAGCAGGTGCAGCACCCGGCTGTGCCCGTGGCTGCCCAGCACCAGCATCGCCGCGCCCGCGGACGCGCGGACCAGCGCCGGGCCGGGCGCCCCGTCGATCGCGCCGGTCCGCACCTTGGCGAGAGCCGCGTCGGGACACGCTCTGGCGACGGTGGCGTCCAGCTCGTGCCGGTACCGGGACGCGATCTCCTCGTACGAACGCGCGACCGCCGACTCCAGGTCCACGAGCGGGTCGAAGGTCCAGGCGCGCAGCACCGCGACCGTCCGGCCGCTCGCCGCCGCCTCGGACAGCGCCCACCGCACTGCTGCGGCGCTGCCCGCCGAGCCGTCCGCGCCGACGACGATCTCGCGTTCGTTCGCGGCGGTCATGGTCCGCTCCTCGCCTCCGGCCGGTTTCGGTACGCCTCAGTCATCCGCGCTCCGTCTATCCACAGTGGACCTACCGGTCGCCCTGCTCGACCTCGATCTTGATCTGCTTCTCGTGCGGCTGCCCGGCCAGCGGCATGGAGATCTCGAGGATGCCGTCGGTGTAGCGCGCGGCCACCTCCGCCGTCACCGCCCCGGCGGGCAGGTGGACCGTGCGGCTGAACTTGCCGTAGGAGAATTCGCTGCGGCCGTCGAGGTGCTTGCGCTCCTCGCGGTCCGCCTCGACGGTCAGCATGCCGTCGTGCGTCGTCACGGAAATGTGCTTCTCCGGGTCGAACCCCGGCAGTTCGGCGCGGACGGTGTAGGTCCCGCCGTCGGTGAACTCCTCGATCCGCACCGGGTTGTGGTCGGCGAACGGCCACGGCCGGTCGAGCCAGGCGGCGATGTTCGGCAGCGCCATCCGGGAACCGGGCAACAGTGAGGTCATTGCGCACTCCTCTCTCGGGAACGGTGTCGCCCCTTCAGGAAACCGCTTCCGGCCGCCGCCGCGACGCTGCCGGACTGCCCGAAGCCGGAGGCCGAAAGTCACCGACCGGGCGGGCCGCGTCCCCGGCGCCCCGGGTCGACCGTCCACAACGGACCTCGCTCAGCGGGCCACCGCGACCGGGCACGCCGCGTGCGCCAGCAGCCAATACCCCGTCGAACCGAGCAGCCCGCCCGCCACCGGACCGCGCGCCCTGGCCCCCGCGACGATCAGCTGCGCACCGGCGGAAATCCCGGACAGCGCCCGCGCCGCCGAACGCACCCGCACCACATGCACGCGCACCGGCACGACCGGATGCTTGCGCGACCACGCGGCCACCTGCTCCCGCAATCCGGCTTCCCGGCCCGGGCGGCCGTCGTGCCACGCGTGCACCGCCTCGAGCCCGGTCCCGCGCGAAACGGCGGCGTCGAAGGCGAAAGCGAGCGCGCGCTCGCCGCCGTCGGAATCGTCGAGGCCGACCACCACCGGCCCGTCCACCGCCGCGCTGCCCCGGATCACCACCACCGGACAGCGCGCGGACGCGGCCGCCCGCAGCGCCACCGACCCGATCGCGCCGCCGCGCGCCCCGCCGAGCCCGTGCGCGCCCAGCACGAGCAGCCCGGCTTCGTCGGACAGCGCGGCGAGCAGTTCGGCCGCGGTCCCGAGCCGGACGCACATCCGCACCGGGACCGCGGGCGCGGCCTGGCGGGCGGTTTCCGCCGCCTGGCGCAGCAACCGGCGCGCGGGCTCCATCAGGAGTTCGGCGTCGCCGGGCGGTTTCCCGTGCGGCAGGAGGTCCGGGTCGTCGCACAGTTCGGCGTGGAACACCACGAGCCCGGTCCCGCGCCGCCCGGCCTCGACCGCCGCCCAGCGGACCGCCGCGAGCGCGGCCGTGGACCCGTCGACCCCGACGACCACCGGCCGGCTCACTGCCACGGCTCCCGGTTCTCCTTGCCCGCACCCTGTTTTCCGGCTCGCCGGCCGAGCGCGGCGCCGTGCTTGCCGCGCTCGGCGAGCCCGCGGCGGGCAGCCCCCGATGAAGGGGCCTTCCGCTCCTCGTCCATCACATGCCTCCTCCGGCCGGTCACCGATAATCCAGCGGCCGACGCTAGGCCGCCGCGCCCCGGCCCCACTGCGGGAGGACGTCCGCGACGCGGGAGTCTTTGGTCCCAGGGCAAAAGGCGCTGCGGCCCTTCGCACGGGTTCGGCGAGCAGGTCGCGGCTCCGCCCGCTGGCACGTCCTGCGCCGATCAGCGGAAGGAACGCCGAAAACCCTTCCGGCGCACCAGGATCGTCCCGGTATTCCCGCCGTCCGGCAGACACCCCAACGCCTCGCGGGACGGCAGGACTTGCGCCGATCAGCCGAGAACGAACCGAAAACCCGTGCGGTGCCGCAAGCTCCCCTCTCCTTCGCCACCGCACGCCGACGCGGTCCGAACCCATCAGCGGCGTCTCGCCGAAAGCCCGCGCGGCACAGGAAAACCGCGCCACCGGCACCGACCGCTCGGCGCACGCCCGAAAAATTGCGCCGTCTCCCCCATGACATTCCGCCTTCCGGACGCCCCCAGCGCCTCGGTTATTCCACCGGACGGCCGGATTTCGCGCTCCGCCAATCGGCCGCCACGGTTTCGCGGAGGATGCGCTGCGCGGTCATCCGGGTCGCCTGCAGCGAAGAATGCGCTTCCCGGGAATTGAACACCCGGCGCGGGGCCGCCACGCTCAGCGCGGCCACCGCCGTCCCGGTCACGTTGAAAACGGGGACCGCGGCGGCGATCAGCGCGCCGGGGACCCGCGGGTTGAACGACACCTCGCGCCGCCGGATCTCGCGCAGTTCCGTGCTCAGCCACGCCGGGAGGCCGCCGCCGTTCTCGTTCTCGCTCCGGTGGCCCGCGAACACGGCGAACCGCTGGGCGAGACCGGGGTCGAACGCCATCAGCACCCGTCCGGCCGCGCTTCCCGCCAGCTGCGAATCGTTTTCGATGCCCTCGGCCAGCGAACAGTAGCCGCTGCTGTAGATCAGGTGCACGAAATCGACGACATTGCCGCTGGCGACGCCCAGGCCGACCACGTAGCCGGTCCGCCAGTGAATGTCGATCAGGGACGGGAGAATGCCTCTTCGAAGACGTTGCAGTTCCTGCGTGGAACCGGGTCTCGCGAGCCGGCACACCGCTTCCCCGTGCCGGTAATGGTATCCGGCCCGCACGACCATTCCGTATCCCTGCATCTCGGCCAGCAGCCGGTGCACCGTGCTTTTCGGCAGCCGGGTCGACCTCGATATCTCGCTCAGCGTTTCGATCCCGCCCGAATCGCGAATAGCGCTCAGGATCGAAAGCGCGCGCGGAATCGGCCTGCTCGGCACCACGCTCGTACAGGCCCAACGCCCGTTATCGTCGCTCATAGTCACGACCGCAACCTCCACCGATTCCACCAGTCCTCGTGCGCACGCGCCGTCCGGCGATCATCGGGCCAGCCGGGAGCCCCGCTCCCGCGCGCGGCCGCCGCCCCGGCACCGCTGCGCGACCGCCGTCCCGTGCGGTCCCGACGCCCTCCGCCGCTCGCGGGCGGCACCGCGCCTCGCCGCCGCCCGATTCGTCCGTCACCGGCGTCTTTCCCGCCGCGGTCCTGTTCTCGCGGCGGACGCCCTGCGCCTTCATGCTTGCCCAGGAGCGCGTCCGGCACAACCGGACGCACCCGTTCACTGAAACAGATCGCCCCAGTGGCGCAGCGGGTTGGCCTGCTCGCCTCGCCGGACGACCCGCCCGTCCCCCGAACCGGGCCCGGCCGGTCACGCTGCGTCGCGATAATGCCTCCGCGCGCCGCCGTGTTCGCGGACTGTGACAATCGCGCATCCCATCGCTTTTCGTCCGGGGAAGAACCTGGCGGAAATCCTGCGAGTAATCGACCAGGCACGAGAATATTCCGGGCACTCCCGCGTTTCCGCCGGGGCTCCGGCGAAGTGCGGGCAGCGCCGCCGCGGCTTCCGTCCCGGCACCCCCGCGATCGGCGGGCGAATCCGGTTCCGAAGCCGCGAGCGACCGAGCCGGCCACGACGGCGGGGTTGGTGCCATTCGTGCCGACAGCGGGAACACCGGCGGAATCCGTTTCCGGCGACCGCCGCGCCTCCGCCGAAAGACGATACCAGCACTCAGTGGACGGCGAGCGACCAAACGGGGACGCAGAGCAATGTTCCAGCCCTCGGGACAGGGCCTTGACTTTCCGGCGGCGAACACCGCAGCACCGGGCCGACGACCGGCGGAGCCGAGCCGGGAATTCGAACCCGACCTACGTCATCCGGCGTGATCGCATTGCCCCGCAACCAGATCCGCTCACCGAGCCCGAAACCGCTCACGAATGTGCGGCGGACACGCCGTCTTGCCGATCCGGAGGGACACGGCCAAGCCGGGTCACGCAGCTTCTTCGCCCGCGACCACTCGCTCGCAGACCCGCAGGATCGTGCGCCGGTCGACGACGTGCCACGGCTGTCCGGCCGAAAGCCGCCGAAGCTCCGCGTCCGGCTCGAAGGCCACGGCCTTGCCCACGCACGGAAAGATCTCCGCGTCCGACGCGGAATTCCCGATCGCGAGGAAGTTCTCCGCGTCGAACCCGGCCGCTTCGGCGAGGCAGCGCACGAAGGCGAGCTTGCCTCCGGCCGCGCCGGGGGCGGACAGCAGCCGCCCGGTGAACCTGCCGTCGGCCACTTCCACGACGGCGCCGTGCCCGCCGGACAGCCCGAGGTCGATCGCCGCCTCCTGCACCGGGAAATCGTGATTCCCCGACAGCAGATGGATCCGGTATCCGCTCGCCCGCAGCAGCGAAAGCAGTTCTGGAACAAAGGAAAACAGTTTCCCCCGGCTCGCCCGCCAGGTTTTCTCCGCCGCGAACCGGGCCTGCGCGACCGACGCGCCTTTCATCGCGAGCGCGTACAGCCGGTAGATCTCGTCCATCAGCCCGAGCGGCGCTTTCTCCTCGGCGGCGAACTGGTCGATCGCCTCCAGGCAGGACAGCCCCGCTTGCCGGTCGCAGGTGCCGTCGTCGACCAGGACCCGCAGATAATGCCTCGAAGTGTGCCCGGGAAGGAGAGTCCCGTCCAAGTCCAGAATGGCGTATTTCGTCGCGCAGCAGTTCATGAGTCACCCTGATCCGTCGCATCCACGAAAACGGCCCTTCGGTCGCGCTTTCCGCGATTTTCCGGGCTGACAGTACATCGGCGCAGGTCCGGGATCGGCCGCGTGTTCCATGCCCCGGGACACCACTGTCCCGGCCTGGGGTTTTCCCGAAAAAGAGGGAATAATCGGAAAACTCTTCCAGAACCGCTGACCGGAGCCGGGATTCAACCGCGTCAACTGATCGGCCTGCGAGCGATCCTGGCGCGGGCGGCCAGGTTCGAGTTTGTTCAGCAACCGAGCTATCTGCGCGACCGGCGGGGCTTGCTCCCGACCGGCAGCGGCTTCCGGAATCCCAGCCACGCACTCCATCCGAACAATCCGGCCAGCAGCGCCGCCGACGCGCCCAGCCACCCCAGGTCGACCGGCAGCGCATCCGGATCCAGTTCGTCCGCGCGATGGGTCGCCACGATGCCCGCCCGGTCCTCGACCACGTCGACCGTCTCGCCGGGTTTCATTCGCGACTTCACCGAAAGGTCCTCGGCCAGCAGCGTGCCGTCCGGCCGGTTGACCCGCGCGCCGCAGGCGGTGCCACCCTTGACGTGGTGGCATTCGGACGACACCGCGACCGCGCGGTACCGGTCGCCGTTCGCCGCGAGGTAGCCGACCGCCGTCACCCCGACGCAGACCAGGTAGAACGCGGTCAGCAGGAAGCCACCGACGAGGAACCAGCCGCGGCCGGAGAACATGAACACCGCCGACGTCGCCAGTGCGGCGAGCAGGAGCCCGAAAAGCAAGCCCGCCGCGGACGCCACCGAGCTGGTGCTGACGAACCCCACCGCCGCCGCGCCGCCGGCCACCAGCACGACGAGCCAGCACAACCCGGCACGCAGCGCGATCACGCGACCGCTCGCCGGAGTCGTTTTCCGGGCGGAATCCCTTGCCGCAACGGGCTTTCTGGTGGACACGCCGGAATAATGACACGGCGGACGCGCCACCGTGCGCGTTTACGGATTACCGGCGAGCGTGCTGCCCCTCGACCGGTGCCCGGAAGAACGACCGGACCGGCACCAGCAACCCCGCCAGCGACAACGCGATGAACAGGATTTGGTGCACGTGATCGGTCCCTGGCGGCAGCCGGAAGATCAGGTGCGCGAGCCAGAACACCGGGTAGAACCACAGCGCGAACCACGCCCACGGTTCGCCCGCGCGGAACGGGATCACCGCGGTCAGCCCGCCGAACAGCCCGAGCCCAGCGGTGGCGAGCGCGTCGGTGCGGTAGAGCAGCGAGTCCCCGGCGGGCGGCGCGACGGCGACCACGATCCCGAACCCGAGGATCCCCGCGCTGACCGCCGCGAGGCAGATCCAGCCGATCCGCATCGGCGTGCGCCCGTCCATCCGGCGAATTTACTCCGCTTCCGGCGAGTCCGGGCTGTCCAGCCGCGTCCTTTCCGGACGGACGCGAGGCAGCTGCTCCGCACTGGCCCGTTCAATCGCCTGCGGCGCAGGACAAACCAGTCAATCCGCCGCAGCGCACAACTCACTCCGACGGCAGCGCGAAAGCGAGCCGATGCAGCGCCTTCTTCACCGCCGCAACCGACATTCCCCGTTCATGCCGTTGATTCTGGTACAGATCGGGCGCCAGCGGAGCCAGCAGCACGTCCGGCAGCGCCTCGTCCCGCAGCCCCGCCTCCCGCACCTGCGCCGCCACGAAAACCCGCCAGAACCCGTACGCGCCGGTCTGATACCGCCGCGCCCCGGTCTCCGCGCCCAGTGCCAACGGCAAATGCCGCTCGAGCAAATCGATCATCGCGTCGTAAAACGCCACCAGCCGTTCCCGGGGAGCAGCACCCGGCCCGAGCGGCGGCGGCCCGGACAGCATCGCCTCCTGCAACCGGCGCTCGTGCTCGTCCAGCAGCGCGACGGCCACGGCGGCGACGCTGTCGTAGCGGCGGTAGAGCGTGCCCCGGCCGACTCCCGCCGCGGTCGCCAGGTCGCCCATCGTGATGTCCGGGCCTTTCGTGGCGAACAGGTCCTCGGCCGCGGCGAGGATCCGCTGCCGGTTCGCCGCGGCGTCCGCCCGCTCGGTGACTGGCTTGCTGTTCACCCCGTCACTGTATCTGGACAGCGTGTCCGGATCGAGTACAGTCATAAGTGGACACAGTGTCCACATGAGAGATGGGGGCAAACCATGCACTCGTTCACGCTCGCCGGCCGCACCGCGGGCCGGATCGGCTACGGGACCATGCAGCTCGCCGGGCCGAAGGCCATGGGCGAACCGGCCGCCCCGGAGCGCGCCAAGGCAGCCGTCCGCACGGCCGTCGAGGCGGGGATCCGGCTGATCGACACCTCCGGCTACTACGGACCCGAGGTCGCGAACCGCCTGCTCGCCGAGGCGCTCCGGCCTTATCCGGCCGACCTGCTCATCGCCACCAAGGTCGGCGCGCGCCGCAGTCCCGACGGCGGGTTCGTCGCCGACGCCACCCCGGAAGCGGTCAAAGCGGCCGTCCGGGACAACCTCAGGCAGCTCGGCGTCGAACGGCTTCCGTTGGTGCACGCCAGGTTCATGCCCGACAGCACCGTGCCGTGGGCGGACACTGTCGGCGCGCTCGCCGAACTCCGCGACGAGGGCCTGCTCGAACACGTCGGCATCTCGAACGTCACCCTCGACCTGCTCGACCAGGCGCGCGCGGTCACGACGATCGCGTCCGTGGAGAACGAGTATCACGTCGGACACCCCGGCGGCCGGGACGTTCTCGACGCCACGACCGCAGCCGGGATCCCGTATCTGGCGTTCCGTCCGCTCGGCAACGGAGCACTCGCCAAGGAGACATCGCCGTTGGCGAAGCACGCCCGGCAGCTGGGCGTATCGGCGGCAACGCTGGCCCTCGCCTGGCTACTGGACCTCGCGCCCAACGTCGCCGTCATCCCGGGCACGAGCAACCCGGACCACCTCGCCGACCTCGTCGCTGCCCGGGAACTCGCCCTGCCGTCCGACGTTCACACCGCACTCGACGAGGCCTGACGATGGGCTGGATCGCCGTGTTCGCGGCCGGACTGCTCGAAATCGCCTGGGCGCACAGCATTCGCCTCACCGGCGGCTTCACCAAGCTCGTCCCGACACTCGTCTGCGGCGTGCTCACCGTCCTCGTGCTGTACGTGCTGAACGTCGGCATGAAGACGGTTCCGGTCGGGACGGCGTACGCGGTGTTCGTCGGGATCGGCGCCGTCGGCACGGCTGTCGTCGGGATCTTCTGGCTCCGCGAACCCGTCAGCCTCCCGCGGATCCTCGCGCTCGCGCTGATCCTCGGCGGGGTCGTGCTCCTTCAGCTGACCTCCGGGAGCGCCTGACGGCCGAGCCGGTCCCGGAGCCGTCACGCCCGGGACCGGCACCGCCCCCGTAGTTCCGATGCCCGGAACCGCTTAGGCCCATCGGGCGTCACCCGTCCGCCGGGATCGCCCACACGCTGTTGCCCGTCGTCATCCTCCCGTGTCCGCGGCGGCATCGTTCGTGCCCCGGCGACCGGCGCGCGAACACCTCGCAGGAGTGGCTTCCTAGGCCAGAAGAGGCACGCGAAACGACTCGCGCCAGCCCGCGAGTGAATTCCCGCGAATCGTCTTGTCCGGGGAAAAGAATCCTCGCTAGCCTCGGACCGCAGAGGGAGAAATGCCGACCGCCCCGCGCCAGCCGGGAGCGGGACGGCACAGTTCACCGCGCGCCGACCGGAAATTGCGGTCCGAAAAGGGAGTACATGATGACGTCTGTTGCCCGTCCGGTTGCCCGCACCGCGTATCAGCAGTCGGTCGCCGACTACTGGAATGCCGAAAAGGATCCGGTCAACCTGCGCCTCGGCGACGTCGACGGGCTTTACCACCACCACTACGGCATCGGCGACTACGATCCGTCCGTCCTGGACGGACGCGGGGAAGAGCGCGACAAGGCGATCATCGCCGAAATGCACCGGCTGGAGACTGCGCAGTCGCAATTCCTGTTGCAGCACCTGGGAGACATCGGGCCCACCGCACGACTGCTGGACGCCGGCTGCGGGCGCGGCGGCACCAGCGTGCAGGCGCACCAGCGGTTCGGCTGCCGGGTGGACGGGATCTCCATTTCCGAGCAGCAGGTCGAATTCGCCAATGAACAGGCCCGGCTGCGCGGAATAGACGGCGCGGTGCAATATCATCTCCGGAATATGCTCGACACCGGATTCGAAAGCGGCGATTTCGCGGGAATCTGGAACAATGAAAGCACGATGTACGTCGATCTGCACCAGCTCTTCGCCGAACACGCGCGCCAGCTCGCGCCCGGTGGCCGATTCGTCACCATCACCGGCTGCTACAACGACCTGACCGGCGGGCGTTCGCGCGCGGTGAGCCAGATCGACCAGCATTACATCTGCAATATCCACGCCCGCGGCGACTATTTCAAAGCCCTGACCGACAACGGTTTCGTCCCGATCACCGTCGTCGACCTCACCGAGGCGACGATCCCGTACTGGGAGCTGCGCGAGCAGTCGTCCGTCGCGACCGGCATCGAGGGGCCGTTCCTGACCGCCTATCGCGAGGGCAGCTTCCACTACCTGCTCATCGCCGCCGACCGCGTCTGACCGGGCGGGACGGCATGTCCGGAATCGCAGCGGTCCGCCCGGACCTCGCGTTCGCGGCGGGCCCGCTCGGCCTCGGCACCTCGGCGGCACGGATCGCGGAGCAGTTCGCGCCGCGGTCCGCGCCGTCGCCCGGCCAGGATCCGGCGTACGCGGAACGGGAATGGGGCGACGGCAGCGGGTCGCCGCTGTACTGCCCGGCCGTACGGCGGGCGGACGAGCCGCTCGCCGAGGAGGTCGACCGGCGGCTCGTCGCGTGGGCGGCGGACTGCGGGTTCGAGGGCGAGGGGCTGGACCAGATCGCGCGGGCCACGCTCGGCAGGCTGGTGACGCTGGCCCACCCCGATTCCTCCGATCCCGACCGGCTCCTGATCGCCGCGCAGCTCAACGCGGTGTGGTGGGCGGCCGACGACTACTACGCCGACGACAGTTCCCTCGGCGCCTCGCCGACCGAGCTCCCGCCGCGGCTGGCGCTCGTCATGGCCGCGATGGACCCGGGCGCGCCCGCCGGCGAGTTCTCCGAGCCGCTGGAGGAGGCGCTGCGGGCCGATCCGATCCGGGTCGGGTTCCGCTCCGCGGTCGACCATCTGGGCAGGCACGGTTCGCCCGTGCTGGTCCAGCGGGTGTGCTACTCGACCTTCGCCATGTTCGCGATCTGGGGCGCCTACGCCGCGTGGCGCCACACCGGCCGCTATCCCCCGGCCTGGGAGTACCTGGCGGCCCGCCAGCACGACAGCTTCTACACCTCGATGACCCTCATCGACGCTGTCGGCGGGTACGAACTGCCCGCGCCGTTCTACTACGACCCGCGCGTGCGGGAGGAGATGATGCGCGCGGGCACCGCGGCGGTCCTGGTCAACGACCTCCATTCGGTGGCCAAGGACGCCGCCGACGAGAACCCGGTCTGCAACATGGTGCTGCAGATCGCCGCCGACCGGAACTGCCCGGTCTCCGAGGCGGTCGAGACCACGGTCGCGCTGCACAACAAGATCGTGCGCGAGTTCGAGGAAGGGCACCGCGCCCTGCTCTCGATCCCGTCTCCGGAACTGCAGCGCTTCCTCGCCGGCGTCCGCGACTGGATGGGCGGCGGCTTCGAATGGCACGCCACGAACCCTCGCTACGGCTCCTGATCCCAGATTCCTGACCCCAGGCTCGTTACTCAGGCTCGCTACCCAGACAAGGTGGTTTCGCTGTGACTGTCACCGATCCGGTCGACTCCGCGGACGTGGAAGACCGGGAACCCTTGAGCCTAGGCCGCGCGGCGGCGCGGCAGCTGGCCACGACCACGAAGTCCGTGCCGCAGATGCAGGGCATCAGCTCGCGGTGGCTGCTGAAGGTGCTGCCGTGGGTCGAGGTGTCCGCGGGCACGTACCGCGTCAACCGGCGGCTCAGCTACACCGTCGGCGACGGCCGGGTCACGTTCGTGACCAGCGGCTCCGAGGTCCGCGTCATCCCGCCCGAGCTCGGGGAACTCGCGCCGCTGCGCGGATTCGACGACGAGGCGGCGCTGGCCGAGCTCGCCGGGCGGTTCGAGCAGCGCGAGTACCAGCCGGGCGACGTGCTGGCCGAATTCGGCAGCCGCGCCGACCAGGTCTTCCTCATCGCGCACGGCAAGATCACGAAAGCGGGCGTCGGCGCCTACGGCGACCAGACCGTCCTCGGCACGCTGCTGAACGGCGACTACTTCGGCGAGAACGTGCTCACCAGCTCGGACGGGATCTGGGAGTTCACCGCCAAGGCGGTCACCTCCGCGACCGTGCTGACGTTGTCGCGCCAGGAGTTCGAAGGCGTGCTGAACCGCTCGGAAACGCTGCGGGCGCACCTCGAAGCCTTCCTCGCGGGCGGAGACACGGCCCGCAACGAACACGGCGAGGCCGAGATCGCGCTTTCCGCCGGGCACGACGGCGAACCGCTGCTGCCGGGCACGTTCGTCGACTACGACACGTCCCCGCGCGAGTACGAGCTGAGCGTCGCGCAGACCGTGCTGCGGGTGCACAGCCGGGTCGCCGATCTCTACAGCGAGCCGATGAACCAGACCGAGCAGCAGTTGCGGCTCACCGTCGAGGCGCTGCGGGAGCGGCAAGAGCACGAGCTGGTCAACAACTCGGACTTCGGGCTGCTGAACAACGCTGACTTCGACCAGCGGGTGCCCACCCGCACCGGCCCGCCGACGCCGGACGACTTCGACGAACTGCTCTCGCTGGTGTGGAAGGACCCCAGCTTCTTCCTCGCGCACCCGAAGACGATCGCCGCGTTCGGGCGGGAATGCAGCAAGGCCGGGATCTACCCCGGCTCGGTCGACCTCGGCGGCAACCAGGTGCCCGCGTGGCGCGGCGTGCCGATCCTGCCGTGCAACAAGATCCCGGTCACCGACACGCGCACCAGCTCGGTCCTGCTGCTGCGGACCGGCGAGCAGGCACAGGGCGTCGTCGGGCTGCACCAGACCGGGCTGCCGGACGAATACCAGCCGGGCCTCAACGTGCGGTTCATGGGCATCAGCGAGCAGGCCATCCTGTCCTACCTGGTCTCGGCCTACTATTCCGCCGCCGTCCTCGTCCCGGACGCGCTCGCCGTGCTCGAGGCCGCCGAAATCGGCCGGGAGGGCTGAGCCCGGTGCCGATCACGGAACAACGGGAGCAGCTCGCCCTCGGCGTCAAGGCGGCCCGCACCCTCGCCACGACCACCAAGTCGCTGCCGCAGATGCGCTCGATCACCACGCGGTGGCTGCTGTCGCAGCTGCCGTGGGTCGAGGTGCCCGGCGGCAGCTACCGGGTCAACCGGCGGCTCGCCTACACCGTCGGCGACGGCAAGGTGAGCTACTTCCAGACCGGGGCGCGGGTGCAGGTCGTCCCCCTCGAGCTGACCGAGATCGAACTGCTGCGCGGGTTCGCCGACGAGACGGCGCTCGGCGCGCTGGCCGACGCGTTCGAGCAGCGCGAGTACGAGGCGGGCAGCACGCTCGTCTCGGCCGGGGAGTCGCTGGACCAGCTCGTGCTCGTCGTGCACGGCAAGGTGACCCGGCACGGCGCGGGGGACTTCGGCGCGGAGATCCACCTGGGCACCGCCACCGACGGCGACCATTTCGGCGGCGAACTCCTCGCCGGGGACGACGCCGCCTGGGGTTTCACCGCCCGCGCCGCGACCAGGGTGATCGCGCTGGTGCTGCCGGCCGGCTCGTACGCCCGGCTCAACGGCAGGCTCGACTCCCTGCGCGCGCACGTGGCGCAGGCCGTGTCCCGGCCGCGGAAACCGCAGAACCGCAAGGGGGAAGCGAGCATCGACCTGTCGGCGGGGCACGACGGCGAACCGATCCTCGCCGGCACCTACGTCGATTACGAACCCTCGCCGCGCGAGTACGACCTCGCGGTGGCACAGACGGTCCTGCGGGTGCACAACCGCGTCACCGATCTCTACAACGACCCGATGGACCAGTTCGAACAGCAATTGCGGCTCACCGTGGAGGCATTGCGGGAACGGCAGGAACACGAGCTGATCAACAACCCCGATTTCGGGCTGCTGCACAATGCCGACCTCAAATCCCGGATCACCACCCGCACCGGCCCGCCGACGCCGGGCGATCTGGACGAACTGCTCTGCCGTCGGCGCAAAACGCGGCTTTTCCTCGCGCATCCGCGGGCGATCGCGGCTATCGGCCGGGAATGCACGAGGGCCGGTATTTATCCGGAGCCGGTCGTGGTGGACGGGAAACGCGTCACCGCGTGGCGCGGGGTGCCGATCCTGCCGTGCGACAAAATCCCGGTCAGCGAGGCAGGCACCACCTCGGTGCTCGCGATGCGCGTCGGGGAAGACGACGCGGGCGTCATCGGATTGCGGCCGAAATCCCTCGCCGACGAATACCGGCCGGGATTGAACGTGCGCTTCATGCACATCGACGACCGCGCGGTGTCGTCCTATTTGGTCAGTGCGTATCACTCCGTCGCGGTCCTCGTGCCGGACGCGCTGGGGGTTCTCGACGACGTCGAGGTCGCCCGGGCTTGAGTACTGGTCTCGGTGGTGTGCCACGCCGATGCTCGCCGGAAGCAGTGCGCTTCCGGCGAGCATCGGCGTCTCGGCGTAGATGTGCTTGCCAGGCAAGCGAAGTTCGACTTCGCCCGCGGCCGCTCCTGAGCCCCGGGCCTGAGGTTCCCGGGCACGGCGACGCTCGCCGGAAGCACCGCGCTCCCGGCGAGCGTCGGCGTATCAGCGGAAGATCTGCTTCTCAGGCAAGCGAACGGTCACGAACCCGTTGGCGAAGTTCTGCTCCACCTGTGCGGATTCCTGAGCGTCCGGCATCGCGTTCTTGCACGTGATTCCCGGCCCGTGCCCGGACATCAGTTCCGAGCACGGTCCCTCGTAGTGGTCGGGCAGGCCGAGGTTGTGGCCGATCTCGTGGGCGATGATCCGGGTCGGGTCGTTGCCTTCGGCGACCTGCTGGGTGTCGATGTAGATGTCGCCGGTGCCGTGCCCGTCGGTCTGGGTGTAGGAACCGCCGCCGGTGGTTTCGTGCATGATGATGGTCGCGGCGCCGCCGCTGTTGAGGTGGACGTTGTGCACCGAGGTGTTCCAGTTCGCCGCGGCCTGGGTGGCCTCGGCCTGGTAGTCGGGCAGACCGCTGGCGTCGTAGTACAGCTCCACCGCGTCCAGCGGCGCGGCGGAGGCCGTCCCGACTCCGGTCAGCGGCAGCACCAACGCGGCGGCCGCGCCTGCGGCCAGCCGGCCAAAGCGTTGCAGGGTCATGGTTTTTCCTCTCCGAAAGAGGTTTTCCGGGACAGGGTTCAGCTTCCGATCTGCTGCTGGATCCACGACATGTACTGGGCGATGCCGGTGTAGAGGGTGGTGGTGGCGCATTCGCCGCCGTTGTCGCCGGGGCCGTGGGTTTCGCCTACCAGCGTCCAGTTCCCGGTGGTGCCGACGATCGCGGGGCCGCCCGAATCGCCGTGGCACGCGGAATGCCCGTAGTCGCCGGAGATGCAGACGTCGCCCGCGCCGCCGCCGCCCGCCGAGCACGCGTTGCTGTCGAGGACCTGGAGGTCGATCTGCTGCAGGGTTTGCGCCGTCTGGCAGTTCGGCCAGCTCGTGCAGCCCCAGCCGAGCAGCCGCGCGCCCGTTCCCGGCGACGGATTGCTCTGCGCCATCGCGACCGGAGCGGACTGAGCGGGCTGGCTCAGGTGCATCATGGTGAGGTCGGTGCCCTGGTCGGTGATCACGTTGTCGATCTGGCCGACCTCGCCCGCGTTGATGTCGATGGCGCCGATCCGCGCCGTCGACGCCTGGCCGCAGTGGTTCGCCGTGATGATCCACTGGGGCGCGACAAGGCTTCCGCCGCAACCGTTGTCCAGCGACACCATGAACGAGTAGGTTTCGCTGGCGTCGCTGCCTCCGATGATGGCCGGCTGCGCCGCGACCGCCGGTGCGGCCACTCCGAACAGCAGCGCGGCCGCGCCCATCACCGCCAGCATTATTTTCCGCATCGCTTTCCCTTCCATAGCAACCAATCCCGCCAATCGCGGGAGTGGCAGGAGTTCGGCCGGGGATACGGCCGGGGGGACCACTTTCGCGGGCGCCGGGCCCGCTATGGAAACCACAGAGTCCCAGGGCCGCCGGAGTCCGAACACCGTCGAAAGGAGGGATACGCCCCGGACGCCGAACCGTGCGGCACGGCACGAACGTCGATTACCGGGATGAACCGAACGCGGAATACGTCGTTCCGCTTCGGCGTCCGCGCTGTTCAACGAGCCGCAATGGGATCGGATGCGGCGAGTTCGGACTTCCGTTCAGCGGACGGGCGGCGCCACTGGACAGCAAAGCCGAACGGGATTCGCGACTTTCGTGGGTATAAGCGATTGCCAAGGATCCCTAAACTGCGAATTGCGCCCGCATTAGCTGACCGCGGTGCGCCATCGTCCTATTCGCAAGAAACGGAGATGTGCATGATCCCAGCACTCAGTCAAAGACACGGCGGACGCGGCGGTATCGCCTTCGCCGCGGCGGTTCTGGCCGCTGGATCAGTTTTCGCCGCCTCGGGCGTCGCGGCTGCCCAGCCGTCCACGGCACCGTCGAACGCGAGAGCCGCGACCGCCATGTCCGCCAGCATCGCGAAGTCGCTCGGCGACCGCACCGTGGGCTCGTACTACGACCAGGCCAGTTCGCGCCTGACCGTCACCGTCACCGACCAGGCCGCCGCCGACCAGGTCCGCGCGGCCGGCGCGACGCCGAAGTTCGTGAAATACCGTGCGTCCCAGCTGAAAGCCGTCACGTCGGAACTTGCCCGTACGGCCAGCGTCCCCGGCACCGCCTGGCGCGTCGACCCGCGAACCGGCCAGGTGTTCGTCACCGCCGATTCGTCAGTCACCGGAGCCAAGCTCGCCCAGGTGACCAACGCCGTGCACCGCTTCGGCGACAAGGCCCGCTTCGCCCAGACGAAGGGCAAACTGCGCCCCCTGATCAGCGGCGGCGACGCCATCTGGGGCCAGGGCCTGCGCTGCTCGCTGGGCTTCAACGTGCACACCTCGAGCGGCCAGCCCGCGATCCTGACCGCCGGGCACTGCGGCGTCGCGACCAACGACTGGTGGTCCGACCAAGGCAACTCGCAGCACATCGCCAGCACGTCCGGAGCGAACTTCCCCGGCACCGACTACTCGTATGCCACCTACGACTCCGGCGTGGACGCCCCGAGCGCCGTCAACACCGGCCAGCAGATCACCGCCGCGGGCGAGGCAACGGTCGGCGAGACCGTCACCCGCAGCGGCTCGACCACCGGCGTGCACGACGGCACCGTCAGCGCGCTCAACGCCACGGTGAACTACCAGGAAGGCGCCGTCAACGGCCTGATCGACACCAACGTCTGCGCCGAACCCGGCGACAGCGGCGGCTCGCTCTTCGACGGAGCCACCGCGATCGGCCTCACCTCGGGCGGCAGCGGAGACTGCAACTCCGGCGGAGAAACCTTCTTCCAGCCGGTTCCTGCCGCGCTGAGCGCCTACGGACTGGTCCTTCCGTAAGCCTCCTTTCCCGCTTTTGGGTTCGGTTCGTCCGTGAGGGGAACCCTGAGGGACTCTGATTCCCTCAGGGTTCCCCTCACGACCTTAGTTGGCACTCGACCGGCCCCTCACGGATTCTCGCGCCGTGAGGGGCCCCTTCACGTACCCAGATTCCCTCAAGGAGCCCTTCACAGCCCACCCCCCCGCTCGCTCGCCCCCGCCGCAATGCGCCCCAACGCCACATTGGGGCGCTAGCCCCGACCACCCACCAACCCGCAGCCGATGCACCCAATTAAGGCAGCCACACCCCCGCACCCCAATACGAAGCCAAAAACACGGCGCGGGGGTGAGAGAGTCTGCAAAATAACCCACAGCAACAGCAACCCAGAGC
>NZ_JBEXMH010000023.1:0-128882 GCF_040610415.1 Amycolatopsis sp. NPDC004079
GGTGCTTGTCAAGGCATCTTTCCCGCCTTGACAAGCACCCCCGAACCGTCAGCACAATGAACCTTCGGGGTGGTGGCCCCCGCTCAGGGCGCAATGTCGCCGCCAGGCGACGAGCCGCCCGAGAACCTCAGTCAGTCACGATCGGAGCCCACTCCGGCCCGGTCTCCCCCAACTTCGGGTCCAGCTTCGTAAACAACGGAGTCGGCTTCTCCAACGGCCGCCCAACCTCGATCGGCTGAGACTCCCACTTTGCCTTCTCACTGGCGTAATCCCCGGTGAGAATCGGATTGACCCGCCCGGGCAGGTCAAGATCCTCAACCTCATGCAGCTCAGGCTGAGCAGCCCAAACCCCAGTCCCGCCCAGCGCCTCGTGCACCTTCTGCGCCGAATGCGGCAGGAACGGAGTCAGCAACGTATTCGCGTCCGAAACCACCTGCAACGCCGTGTGCAACACCGCGTCCCGCCGATCCGGATCCTCCTTGAGCTTCCACGGCTCCTGATCCGACAGATACCGGTTCGCCGCCGTAACCACCCGCATCGCCTCAGCCGCGGCCAACTTGAACCGCGACCGCGCGAGATGCCCGCCAGCGGTCTCAAACGCCTGCCGGGACAGCGCCTTCAGTTCCTCGTCCGCGGGCGCAGGCGCGGTAGGAGCCGGAACCGCCCCATTGTTCTTGTGCGCCATAGAGATCGACCGGTTAACCAGGTTGCCCCACTCGTTAGCCAGCTCGAAATTCGTCCGCCGAACGAACTCGTCCCACGTGAAGTCCGTGTCCTGAGTCTCCGGACCGGCCACCGAGATGAAGTACCGCAACGCGTCCGGCCCGAACTCCCGCAGGAAGTCGTGCACGTAAATGACCGTGCCGCGCGAGGTGGAGAACTTCGACCCGCTCATGGTGAGGAACTCGCTGGACACGATCTCGTCCGGCAGGTGGAGCTTGCCGTACTTGCCCGCCTCGCCGCCGCGGTCGCCGTCGCCGTTCTGGCCGAGCAGCAGCGCGGGCCAGATCTGGGCGTGGAAGGTGATGTTGTCCTTGCCCATGAAGTAGTAGGCGCGCGCGTCGGCGTTGGCCCACCACTCCTGCCACGCGTCCGGGGTGCCGTTGCGGCGCGCCCATTCGACGCTCGCGGAGAAATAGCCGATGACCGCGTCGAACCAGACGTAGAACCGCTTGAGCGGCTGGTCGCGCCAGCCGTCCAGCGGGATCTTCACGCCCCAGTCGAGGTCGCGGGTGATCGGCCGCGGCCGCATGTCGTCGATCAGGTTGCGGGTGAAGTTGAGGACGTTCGGCCGCCAGTCGGTCTTGGTGCCCAGCCAGTCGCCGAGGGTCTTGGTGAACGCCGGCAGGTCGAGGAAGTAGTGCTCGGTCTCGACGAACTTCGGCGTCTCGCCGTTGATCCGCGACTTCGGGTTGATCAGCTCGGCCGCGTCGAGCTGGTTGCCGCAGTTGTCGCACTGGTCGCCGCGCGCGCCGTCGTAGCCGCAGATCGGGCAGGTGCCCTCGATGTAGCGGTCGGGCAGCGTGCGTCCGGTGGACGGGCTGATCGCGCCGCGGGTGGTCTTCGGGACCACGTAGCCGTTGCGGTTGAGCGCGAGGAAGATCTCCTGCGTCACCGCGGCGTGGTTGCCGGTGGTGGTGCGGGTGAACAGGTCGTAGGAAAGGCCGAGGCCGCGCAGGTCCTCGTCGATCTGGCGGGTGTACTTGTCCGCGGTCTGCTGCGGGGTCATCCCCTCTTTGTCCGCCTGGACGGTGATCGGCGTGCCGTGTTCGTCGGTCCCGGACACCATGAGCACCCGGTTGCCGGCCATTCGCTGGTAGCGGGAGAAGACGTCGGACGGGACGCCGAATCCGGACACGTGGCCGATGTGGCGGGGGCCGTTGGCGTAGGGCCAGGCCACCGCGGTCAACACAGAGGTGCTCATACCTGTTTAGCCTACGGATGCGCTCCAGGGCGTTTCGTGGTGGTCGGGGAAGGGAGAGCCGGTGTCGGCGACGCGTCTGCTGGTGCTCGGGGTCGTGCGGATGTTCGGCCGCGCGCACGGCTACCAGGTGCGCCGCGAACTGCTGTCGTGGTCGGCGGACAAGTGGGCGAACGTCCAGCCCGGCTCGATCTACCACGCGCTCAAGAAAATGGCCGCCGAGGACCTGCTGGAGAAGATCGACGTCGAACCGGGCGACGGCGGTCCGGACCGGGTCGCTTACCGGCTTTCGCCGGCGGGCGAGCACGAGTTCCAGGTCCTCATCTCGAAGGGATTGTCCGATCCGAGCGCGAGCAACGCGGAGTTGTGCGCGGCGGTGAGCCTGATGCCCGCGCTCCCGCGGAAGTACACGATCAGCCTGCTCCAGCAGAACCTGATCCACTTCGAGGCGGAAGAGCGCCGATCGCGGTTGAGCATCGAGGACGACACCTGGGGCAAACCGCCGCACGTGACCGAGCTGTTCCGCTTGTGGGGCGGGATCGCCAGCGCGAGCCGGGAGTGGCTCACCGGGCTGATCGGCAGGCTCGAGGCAGGCGAGTACGTGATGGCCGACGACCCCAGTTCGGCGTTCGTTCCGCCAGCCCCCGAGTAATCAAATTTGACTAACCCGTCCTTCCTCGGGCACAGTGTGCGCGTCAGCTAGTCAAGATTGACTAGCTGATCTTCTTGGGAGGAGAGGGGCAATCCATGATCACGGCACGCGGACTCGAGCGGCGCTTCCGCCGCAAGGGCCGAGCCGGTGGCGAGGTGCACGCGGTGCGGGGGGTCGATCTCGACGTCGAGGAGGGCGAGCTGGTCGGGTTCCTCGGTCCGAATGGGGCGGGCAAGACCACGACGCTGCGCATGCTCACCACCCTGCTGAAACCGACCGCGGGCACGGCGACCGTCGGCGGGCACGACCTGCTGACCGACGCGGCGGGAGTGCGCCGCAACATCGGGTACGTCGCACAGGGCGGCGGGACCGCGCCCGAATCACGCGTCGGGGAAGAGCTTGAGCTGCAGGGCAGGCTGTACCGGATGAGCAAGGCTGACGCGATCGCGCGCGGCAAAGTGCTCGCCGAGCAGCTTGACCTGACCGGGCTGGAGCAGCGGGCCACGAAGACGCTGTCCGGGGGTCAGCGGCGCAGGCTCGACATCGCGATGGGGCTGATCCATTCGCCGGGGCTGGTCTTTCTCGACGAGCCGTCCACCGGACTCGACCCGCAGAGCCGGGCGAACCTGTGGGAGCACATCCGGCGGTTGCGCGCCGAGCAGGGCGTCACGATCTTCCTGACCACGCATTACCTCGACGAGGCGGACGCGCTGGCCGACCGGCTGATCGTGATCGACGACGGCCGGATCGTCGCCGAGGGGCATCCGGACGCGCTGAAGGAGCGGGTCTCCGGCGACGGGGTGGCGATCGAGGTGGATCCGCGATCCGCCGCGGCCGCCGCCGACCTGGCCCGGCAGCTGCCGGGCGCGCACGAGTTCGCCGTGCGCGAGGGGTCGATCCGGTTCCGGGTGCCGCGCGGCGACACCGCGATGCCGGAGCTGCTGCGCGCGCTCGACGCCAAGGACATCGCGACGGCAGCCATGCAGGTCACGCGGCCGACCTTGGACGACGTATTCCTTACTCTCACCGGCCGCTCGCTACGCGAAGCGGAGCAGCCCCCGGCAACGGAACCGGAGGTGTCCGATGCTGCGTGACACCTGGTTGATCTTCCGCCGCGACATGGCTGGCGCGCTGCGGAACCCGACGTGGCTGATGATCGGGCTCGCACAGCCGTTGCTGTACCTGTTCTTCTTCGGCCCGCTGCTGGTGAAATCGCTCGGTGCGCAGGGGATGTCCGAGGTCGACGGCTGGATGGTGCTCACGCCCGCACTGGTCGCGCAGCTGGCGCTGTTCGGCAGTTCGTTCGTGGGCTTCGGGCTGATCGCCGAGTACCGGTCCGGCGTGGTCGAGCGGATGCGCGTCACGCCGGTGCACCGGGCCGCGCTGCTGCTCGGGAAGGTGCTGGCGAACGCGCTGCAGGCGGTGGTGCAGGCGGTGCTGATCATCCTGCTCGCCTACCTGGTGTTCGACCTGAACGCGCCGTTCGGCGGAGTGCTGCTGAGCCTGGCGATCGTGTTCCTGCTCGCGCTCACGCTGGCGTCGTGCTCCTACGCGCTGGCGCTCACGCTCAAGAGCGAGGAAGCACTCCCGGCGCTGCTCAACGCGGTGCTGATGCCGTTGCTGCTGCTGTCCGGGATCCTCATCCCGATCACGGCCGGGCTGGCTCCGAAGTGGCTGTACACGATCTCGCAGATCAACCCGTTCCGGCACGTGGTCGACGTGGAGCGCAACAGTTTCCGCGGCGACTTCTCGATGGACGCGCTGTTCACCGGCGGGGTGATCGTGCTGGTCATGGCCGTTGTGGCGGTGTGGTGGGGAACGCGCACCTTCCAGCGGGAAAACGCCTGATCAAAGCCTATCGACACGCCGGGAAAGGTCACCCCGCTCCGGATTTCCGGACGTAGGGTGGCCTTTCACCCGTCGTGGGGCTTGTCAGGGGTGCGTGGTGGCGGAACCGGAGAGTGGGCGCGGACTCACGCTCACTCATCGCGAGCAAGTGCTCGATTGGGCGGCGGTGCGCGGCGCCGACGTGCGATTCGCTTCGGTGACGATCAGCGAGAACGTCAACTGGAGCGACCCCGGCGCGGAACGGACGCTGGCCGAGGCTCAGCACGCGGGCATTCACACCGGTGCCCGGCACTACGCGCGACCTGGCGCGGTGCACGACCAGGCCGACCATTTCGTCCGGACGGCGAGCAGGCTCGGGGCGTTCGCGCCCGGTTCGCTCGCCCCGGCGCTCGAGGTGGACGCGCAAAGCGTCGACGACCGGTTCGTGAAGGCGTGGATCAAACACGTGCGGCACGCCGCGAAGATCCGCCGGGTTCTCGTGTACGCCGGGCACGACTGCTGGGCGCACCGCCTGCACCCGGATCGCTGGGCTGATTCCGAAGTAGTGCTGTGGCTCGTGCGGCACAACGGCATTCCCGGGCGGCCCGGCTGGTTCCATTCGCGGCTCGGGCTGCACCAGCACGCCTTCGCGCCGGACGTGCCCGGCGTCGACGGCCCGGTGGCGCAGGACGCGGTGGTGTATCCGTTCGCGCTGTCCGATGTGCTGCTCTGATCACCTTTTCCGCTGGTCACCGCCGGTTTCCGGCACAATGGCGCGATGCGTTTCCAGCGGCTGCGGACCGACCTGTCACCTTCGCGGGTGCTTGTCCTGCTGTCCGCGTACGCGCGGGCGCACGGCCTGCCCGAACCGGCCGCGGTCTGCGGGGACTGGTTCGGGTCGCGGGCGGTGGTGGCTCCGTTCCTGGCGGTGACTCCGCGGCCGTTCCCTTCGGTTTCTCCGGTTTCGGGTCCTTCGGGTCGGATCGGCGGCGGGTGGTTCGGGTTTCTGGCTTATGACCAGGCGGATCCGTCCGGCCGCTCGACCGGGGTTCCGGCGTCGGCCTGGGGCTGGGCGGATCACGTGCTGCGCTGGGACGCGGCGGGAGTGTGCTGGTTCGAGTCGCTTGAAGGCGACGCCGACACGCAACTCGCCGTGGTGGAGCGGGCTTTGTCCGGGTCCGAGGAGCTGTCGTGGTCGGCAAGTCCATTGCGGCGACCGTCCGGGCACGAGCAGGCGGTGAAGGCGTGCGTGCACGAGATCGAGGCAGGCGAACTGTTCCAGGCGAACGTCTGCTCGCGGTTCACCGGGACGTTCGAAGGTTCACCGGCCGCGCTGTTCGCCGAGGGAGTGCGACGGCTGGCTCCGCAGCGGGCGGCTTACGTCGCGGGTGCCTGGGGTTCGGTGGTTTCGCTGTCGCCGGAACTGTTTTTGGCCCGGCACGGCCGCCGCGTCCGGTCGTCGCCGATCAAGGGGACGCTGCCCCGGCGCGGTCCGGCGGACGACGGCAACGCGCTCCGGCTGCGGCAGTCGGCGAAGGATGTCGCGGAGAACGTGATGATCACCGACCTGGTGCGCAACGACCTCGGCCGGGTGTGCGACGTCGGCAGTGTCGTGGTCCCGGAGCTGCTCGCGGTGCGTCCCGCGCCGGGGGTGTGGCATCTGGCGTCCACTGTGGAGGGTGTGCTGGCGGACGGCGTGACCGACGCCGGGCTGCTGGCCGCGACGTTCCCGCCCGGTTCGGTCACCGGCGCGCCGAAGATCCGGGCGCTGGACCTGATCGCCGAACTGGAACCGGCCGCGCGCGGCGTGTACACCGGCGCGGTCGGACTGGTGTCGCCGCTGGCCGGGCTGGAGCTGAACGTGGCGATCCGGACCTTCGAAATCGCCGGGGACCGGATCGCGCTCGGCGTCGGCGGCGGGATCACGGCGGACTCGGACAGCGCCGCGGAGTGGCAGGAGTGCCTGCACAAAGCGGCGCCGCTGGAGTCCTTGCTGGCCAGCCCTCGCGAGTGCTGATCGCGGTGAGAACCGTGATCAGCACTCACGACGGTCAGCGACGCGGGTCGAGCAGCAACTTGCCCGTCGTGCCCCGGGACCGCAGCGCCTCGTGGGCTTTCCGGGCGTCCTCCAGCGCGTACTCGCCGCCCGCGACCGCGCGGAGTTTTCCGTCCAGCACCATCGTGAACAGGTCGCTGAGCGCGGTGCCGAAAACGTTGCCCGGCAAGCGGAACACGTGCGGCAGCCACATCCCGGCCACGGTCGTGCTGTGGCCGAGCAGGTTGCGCAACTCGATCGGCTTCGGCGAGCGGCGGCCGGCCATCCCGTAGAAGACCAGACGGCCGAACGGAGCCAGCGCGACGATGCTCTGGTCGGTGGTCGGGCCGCCGACCATGTCGAGGACGACGTCGACTCGCTTGCCGCCGTTGGCCTCCCGGAGGACTTCGGTCATGTTCTCCGCGCGGGAGTCGACCGCGACGTCCGCGCCGAGTTCGATCGCCAGCGCGCGCTTTTCCTCGCTGCTCGCCGTCGCGATGACGCGGCCCGCGCCCCACGCGTTGGCCAGCTGCACCGCGATCGACCCGACGCCGCCCGCCGCGGCGTGCACGACCACGGACTCGCCGGGCTCAAGGTGGGCGTTCTTGCGCAGCATGATCCACGCGGTCGCGCCCTGGACCAGCATGGACAGCGCGTTCAGATCGTCGACGCCGTCCGGAACCGGGAAGGTCATGGCCTCGTCGGCGACGACGCGCTCGGCGTAACCGCCGCCGTCGTTGAGCAGCGCGACCACGCGCTTGCCGTCCGCCGTGCGCCCGACGACCTCGCCGCCCGGCACGAGCGGCAGTTTGCTCGGGGCGAGATACGAGTTTTCCGCCTGGTGCGTGTCCGCGTAGTTCAGTCCGACGCGGTCGACCTCGATCAGCACCCGCCCCGGCCCGGCCACCGGATCGGGCAGCTCGACCGGCTTCAGCACCTCGGGACCGCCGAATTCGGTCACCTGCACAGCACGCATCTTCGCGGCTCCTCTCGTCGTGAGACATTCTGCCACATGTCTCATTCATGGGACACTCTCTGCTAACGTCTCACCCATCGACACGCCACTGTCCACCCGCACCTCGCGACCCGACGCCGTCGCGGCCTTCCGCCTCGCCCGCGCCCGGTTTCTCGCCGGAGACCGCGTCGACATGCGCGACCTGGCCGCCGACCTCGGCGTCAGCCGCGCGACCCTGCACCGCTGGGTCGGCAGCCGCGATCACCTGCTGAGCGAAATCCTGTGGGCGGAGACGTCCTCGGTGCTGGATAACGTGAGTTATGCAGGTCGCGGCGGGGACGGCGTCGCGGAGGCGATCGGGGCGTTCGTGCGGACGGTCAACGCGTCCTCGCCGTTCCGCGCGTTTTTGCGCCGGGAACCGGAGCGTGCGCTGAGGTTGTTGACGACCAAGGCGAGCCTCGTGCAGTCGCGGACCATCGAGAAGGTGCAGGCGCTGCTGTCGGACGAGGTGGCGGCGGGGCGGTTGGAGACTCCGTTGCCGGTGGCGGATCTGGCGTATCTGCTCGTGCGGGTCGGCGAGTCGTTCATCTACACCGACGCGATCACCGGCGAGGAGCCGGACGCGGAAAAGGCTTTGGTAGCGGCGAAAATGCTGTTGCGCAGCCGGTAAAATCTTGTAGTGACCGCTGTCCAGGCCATCGCCCGGATCCCCACCGCTTCGCTCGGCAAGCTGGTGTGCCATCCGAAACTGCCGCTCGTCGCCGGGATCGATCAGGACCGGCCCGCGGTGCACCTCTACTACGCCGAACGAGTGCTTCGCGAATTCGGCGCGGTGGGCAAAGATTCCCCGGCTTACGAGAAGTTCGACCGCTGGACATCGCCGTCTCTGACCATGTGGTCTTCAGTCCGGACGGCCAGTCGCTGTGGACGTCGCCGACCCCACCCGATCTCTACGACCGTTCGGATGCGATCGATCTCGACATCGGGGCCGTCACGCCTGCCCCGATGTGGGACGGCGGCATCGTCGCGCATCCAGCGGGAGGGCTGGTCGCCACGATGCAGAGCGATCAGGGCGCGAGCTTTGTGCTCTTCTCCCGTCCAGGTGACCGGCTGCAGTTCCTCGACCGGGCCCTGATTGTGGACTCCAACGGCTGAGGCTTCCGGTCTTCAGCTCCGACGGGCGGTACCTGGCGATTCGCGGCAACACCTACGAACACCAGGTCCTGGCGTTCGAGTTCCCTTCGCTGCGCCGGGTCAGGAAGGTCTCGCTCGGCGACCCGCAGCCCGCCGACCGCGATGACCCGAAATGGCTCAACCGGTTTGTCTCCTGGCCCTGGTCCAACGTCGCGTTCGGCGCGCGGCCTGGGGTGACCTCGTGGTCGCCGGGGATTGCGAACTCGCGCTGGTGCCCGTTCCTTCTCCCCGCACCGTCGCGGATCCGGCCACCGTCGCCGAGTTCCTTGCCGGCACCATGGAGATCCCCGACGAGGGCCTGCTGGACGATCACGTCGTGCACACCGACGGTGTCGGCACTTGGCGGCCGGAGGAACTGGCCACGATCACCAAAGCCGCGCCCGGAGACCCGCAGTGGCTGCGGTTCCTAGCCGAAGACAACGCGCGCGGGAACTAACTCACTTCCGAGCCGCGAGCACCGCCGCGTAAAGCTCCTTTGTAGACACCCCGGCCGCGCTGGCGACCTCGGCCGCGACGGTCTTCAGCCGTTCCCCCGAAGCGACCCGTTCCGCCACCTCCGGCACCAGATCCGCCACCGACGCCTGCCGAGGAGCCGCCCCCTCCAGCACCACCGAGATCTCGCCGCGAACCCCGTCCGCTGCCCACTCGGCAAGTTCCGCGAGAGTGCCGCGTTTGACCTCTTCGTACGTCTTCGTCAGTTCCCGGCACACCGCGGCCCGCCGCGTGCCGCCCAGCGCGGCGGCGGCGTCCGACAGCAGGGAAGCGATCCGGTGCGGCGATTCGAAGAACACGACGGTCCGGCGCTCGCTCGCCAACTCGGCGAACCACTTCGACCGCTCACCAGGCTTGCGCGGCGCGAAGCCCTCGAAGCAGAACCGGTCGCACGGCAGCCCGGACAACGCGAGCGCCGTCGTCACCGCTGAGGGGCCAGGGAGGCAGGTGATCGGCAGGTCCTCCTCGACACAAGCGGCCACGAGACGGAACCCGGGATCGGACACGCTCGGCATCCCGGCATCAGTCACCACCAGCACCGTCTCGCCGCTGTGCAGCGCCTCCAGCAGCTTCGGCAACCGGGCAGTCTCGACGTCTTCATAGAAGCTGACCACGCGGCCAGTGGGCGACACGCCGAGCGCGGAAGCGAGGCCGCGCAGGCGCCGAGTGTCCTCGGCGGCGATCACGTCTGCCGAGCCCAGCGCCTCGATCAGCCGGGCGGACGCGTCGCCGGGATCGCCCAGCGGGGTGGCGGCGAGCACGAGCCGTCCGGACACAGAAGTCATGGCAGTCAGCCTAACCAGACGCCACCGGTGGATCAGGCCGTACTATCGGGCCCCGTGACCGCGCTGCTGACCCGTGCCGACGACGAGAGCGTGCGGCCGGACCCGGTCGACGCGCGCCGCCCCCCGACCGACCGCGAAGCCACCCTGCTCGGCCGGGCCCTGCCCGCCGACCGGCTGCGCGGCTGGATCGTCACGTTCGTCCTGACCGTGATCGGCGGCGTCGTCCGGCTGCAGAATCTGGGCCTTCCCACTGACCACAACAGTCCCGTCTTCGACGAGAAGCACTACGTGCCCCAGGCCGCGCAGATGCTGCGCAACGGCGGGTACGAGGACAACGCCGGGTACGAGCTGATCGTGCACCCGCCGCTGGCCAAGGACTTCATCGCGTTCGGCGAGTGGCTCTTCGGCTACAACGGCTGGGGCTGGCGGTTCATGTCGGCCGTGGCCGGCACGCTGATCGTGCTGCTCACTGTGCGCATCGCGCGCCGGCTGACCCGCTCGACGCTGCTCGGCGGCATCGCGGGCGTCCTGGTGATCTGCGACGGCGTGCTGCACCTGCAGTCGCGGATGGGGATGCTCGACATCTTCATCGCGTTCTTCGTGCTCGCCGCGTTCGCCTGCGTGCTCTGCGACCGCGACCAGGTACGGCAACGGCTGGCCGTCGCGGTGCGCGAGGGCTGGATCGGCGAATCGCAGTGGGGCCCGAAGCTCGGCTTCCGCTGGTGGCGGTTCGCGGCCGGGCTGATGATCGGGCTGACCTTCGGCGTCAAATGGTCGGCGCTCTACTACATCGCGGCGTTCGGCCTGCTCACCGTGTTCTTCGACGTCGCCGCCCGGCGCGCGGCGGGTGTGCAGCGGCCGTGGGTCGGCACGATCCGGCGCGACGTCGCTCCCGCGCTGTGGGCCATCCTCGTCGTGCCGGTGCTGATGTACCTGGCGGCGTACTGGGCGTGGTTCGCCAGCGAAACCGCGACCGACCGGCACTACACCGAGATCAAGAACCTCGACCCGGGCATGTTCGGCTGGATCCCGCCCGCGCTGCGCTCGCTCGGCAGCTACACCGCCAACGTGCTGCATTTCCACGAGACCCTGCTGACGCCCAAGGACAATCCGCATCCGTGGGAGTCGAAGCCGTGGACGTGGCCGATGGGCCTGCGGCCGATGCTCTACTACTACGACGGCAACGTCACCGGCTGCGGCGAATCGCGCTGCCTCGGCGCGACGATGCTGATCGGCACGCCCGCGATGTGGTGGCTGGCCGTCCCGATGCTCGGCTGGGGCCTGTGGCGCTGGTTCTTCCGCGCGGACTGGCGCTACGCCGCCGTGCTGACCGGTTACTTCGCCGGCTACCTGCCCTGGTTCACCAACATCGACCGGCAGATGTACTTCTTCTACGCCACTCCGATGGCCCCGTTCCTGGTGCTCGGGCTGGTGCTGGCGCTCGGGCAGATCCTGGGCAGCGCCAAACGCGGGTTCGAACGCCGGGGCACCGGTCTGCTCGTCGTGTCGCTTTATGTCGGGCTGGTGGTCGCGAACTTCGCCTGGCTGTGGCCGATCCTCAACGGAATCCCGATCACGAACGAACATTGGCAGGCGGAAATGTGGCTGCCTTCGTGGCGCTGAAGTAGGCGCCCGGCGGCACCCCGACCGCCCGGCGGAAGGCTGCGACGAACGCGCTGGCCGTCGCGTACCCGACCCGGTGCGCGACGGTCGTCATCGGCAAACCCTGTGCCAGCAACGGCAACGCCGCGCGCAGCCGTGCTTGCGTGCGCCAGGTGCCGAACGTCATCCGGCAGTCTCGGACGAACGCGCGGGCCAGTGTCCGCTCGCTCGCGCCGACTTCCCGGCCCAGCTCGGCCAGGCTGCGCGAGTCCGCGGGGTCGGCGAGCACCGCGTCGACGACGTCCCGTGCTCGTGGGTCGGCGGGCGCGGGGACGACGATCGGCGCGACGTCCATCGGCTCCAGCAGATCGAACCCGACCGCCTCGGCGCGGCGGCGGGCGTCGTCGCTGATGCCGTCCGCGGACAGGTGCTCAAGCAGTTCCCGCAGCAACGGCCGGACGATGACGATGCGCGGGGACGGCCAGTCGACCGGGCACTGCTCCGGATCGGCGTAGATGCCGCGCAGCTCGGCGTTCCCGACCGCGCCCGTGCGATGCCAGACGCCGACCGGGATCCACAGCGCGCGCGTGGACGGCAGCACCCATTGCGCGTCGCCGACCATCACCGCGGCGACTCCGCGCGCGGCCCAGACGAGCTGGTGCGCCGGATGGTCGTGCCAGGGGAACCAGGCTCCGGCCGCGATCGGGAGGTCGCCAAGCAGCATCGCGCCGGTTTGACCGTACTGCGACATAAGGTGACAGCCTATCGCCTTCCGGTCAGCGCGGCTCGTCCCTAGCGTCGGGTCCATGCCGATGAACCTGATGCACCGGAAGCTCTGCAGCTCGAAGAAGTGGGCCGCCATGGTGGCCGAGGTGCTGCCGGACTGGCTCGCCCGTTTCGAACTGGGCGACGACGTGCTGGAAATCGGACCGGGTTTCGGGGCCACCACGCGGGTGCTGGTCGACGCTTTGCCGCGGCTGACCGCGCTGGAGATCGATCCGGCGTCGACCCGGCTGTTGCGGGAGAAATACGGCGACCGGGTCGACGTCGTCGAGGGCAGCGGCGCGGACATGCCGTTCGAGGACGGCCGGTTCTCCGGGGTCGTGTGCTTCACGATGCTGCACCACGTGCCGACCGACGAACTGCAGGACCGGATCTTCGCGGAGGCGTTCCGGGTGCTGCGGCCCGGCGGCACCTACTGCGGCGTGGACAGCCAGCTCAGCTTCGGATTCCGGCTGCTGCACATCGGGGACACGATGAACGTCCTCGACCCCGCCACCCTGCCCGCCCGCCTGACCGCGGCGGGGTTCGAGCAGGTGCGGGTGGAGAGCGAGCCGAAGAAGCGGCTGGAGTTTTCGGCGGTAAAGCCGTCGTGAGCGCTAATCCCGGTGAGAACCGCGATCAACACTCACGAGGCTCAGCGCGGTGAGCGGCGCGGAACGATCTGCGTAACCGGTCCGTCCAGCGCCTTGCCTGCCCGGCTCAGCCAGCCGTCGACCTCGCGTCGCACTGAGTTCAGCGTCGGGCGACGGCGGGGTTCCGGGTCCAGCGAAGCGGCCAGGATCCGCGCGTGCACCGAACGCTGCGGCATGTGCGTGACCGGATCGGCGCGCGCCGCGGCCATCAGGGCGGCCATCGGCGTATCGCGGGTGCCGCGCGGCGGCTGGCCGGTCAGCGCGTAGCTGACCGTGGCGGCGAGCTGCCAGGCGTCCGACGCCGGGCTCGCCGGGGAGCCCATCGCCTGTTCCGGCGCGACGAAGTCGGGCGTGCCGATCATCATCCCGGTGGCGGTCATCTTGGAATCGCCCTGGCTGCGGGCGATGCCGAAGTCGATGAGGTGCGCGATGCCCGCCGGGTCGAGGATGACGTTGGACGGCTTCACGTCGCGGTGCAGCACGCCCCGCTCGTGCGCCGCGACCAGCGCGCCCGCCATCGTCGACCACAGCCGTCCGGCGGCGACGTCGTCGATCGGACCCTGTCCGTCGACCACCTCGGCGAGCGGGCGGCCCTGCAGGTACTCCATGACGAGCGCGAGCCCGTCCGGTTCCTCGGCCAGGTCGTACACGCGGACGCAGTTGGGGTGGTTCACCACGGCCAGCGCACGCGCCTCGCGCTGCATGCGCTCCTCGGTGTCGCGGTCGGGCGCGTGCGCGATCTTCAGCGCGACAGTGCGGTTGAGCTGCGTGTCGACGGCTTCCCAGACCGTGCCGAACCCGCCGGTCCCGAGCTGGCGGACGCGCCGGTACCGGCTGCTGCCCGCGTTGCGCGAGCCGGGCGGCGGCGGAATCATGCCGGGCGCGGCGGCCAGCGCTCCGGCCGGCGGCGGCTCCGGAGCGGACGCCAGCGCGGTGGCCGGGTACGGCTTGTTCTGCGGCGGCGGAGGCGGCGGCAGCTGCTCCCGGCGCGGCGGGGGCTGCGCGGCAGGCGGTTCGTCGCGGCGCGGCTCCGGCCGGTTGATCACCGACCACGGCGGCGGCCCGACCAGCGCGACCGGGATCAGCCCCAGGACGCTGAACGGCAGGAACCCGAGCCAGAAGTGCACGGCGGTGTTGGCCGACATGCCCGCCGACGCGATCGCCATGACCACGAAGGGGATCCAGAAGAACCGCGACGGCCACTTCGGCCCGCGACGGAAAGCGGTGCGCGCCTGCAGCATCACGAACAGCAGCGAACCGACCGGCAGCACGGTGAACGCGAGCAGGTACAGCGCGTAGGAGAGCTTGAGGCCGCGCGGGTAGAAGAGCGTCTCGAAGACGTTCGACCCGCCGCCGAGGTAGGTCTTCTGCACCCCGACGAACGAGCAGTAGTTCGTGCTCAGCGTGGACGCCTCGGAGGCGGACAGCCCGCTCGCGCCGCCCGCGTTGGCCGCGCGGAAGGTTTCCGAGATGCCCGAGGAGATGAGCCACGGAAACACCAGCACGCTGACCACGCCGATGAGACCGAACACGGTGAGCGTGGTCGCGTCGTACCGGTTTCCGGTCCCCTTGCGCACGATCGCCACGATCAGCGCCCCGGCCGCCGGGAAGAGCGCGACGAGCGCACCCGCTGTGGTCGTCGCCCACACCCAGTCGCCCGGGCAGAACCCCGGGCCGAACAAGGTGTGCGCGAGCGAGAGCAGCGCGCTCCCGATTCCGCTCACCGGCTGGTTCCCCTCACTGTCAGTGGTGCCCTCGTGCCGCTGCGCGGCCAGTCTCCCTGGTCCAGCTTAGGACGCGCACGGCCTCCGCGGGGTTGCCGGGTCGCGCGGGGAACGTGATCCACCGCATCGATCTCCCCGGACCGGGCTGACCTGCGACCCGCTGCGGGAAAGGCCATCATGAGGGCGGATTCGGCCGTCTGAAGTCAAAGGAGACCTCGTGGGCGCGTACACCGAGACGTATCGGCGCAGTCTGGACGACCCGGAGCAGTTCTGGCTCGACGCGGCCCGCGCGATCGACTGGACGCAGCGGCCCACCCGCGCGCTCGATCCGTCCGCCGCGCCGTTCTACCGCTGGTATCCCGACGGCGAGCTGAACACCTCCTACAACGCGCTCGACCGGCACGCCGACGGCGGCCGCGGCGCGCAGGACGCGCTGATCTGGGATTCGCCGGTCAGCGGCCGCAAACGCCGCTACACCTACGCCGAACTGCGGGACGAGGTCGCGACCTTCGCCGGCGCGCTCGCGTCGCTCGGGGTGAGCCGCGGCGATCGCGTGATCCTTTATCTGCCGATGATTCCGCAGGCCGTCATCGCGATGCTCGCCTGCGCGCGGATCGGCGCGGTGCACTCCGTGGTGTTCGGCGGCTTCGCCCCGAAGGAACTGGCCGCGCGGATCGAGGACGCCAAGCCGAAGCTGATCCTCGCCGCGTCGTGCGGGATCGAGCCGGCACGGGTCGTCGAATACAAGCCGATCATCGACGCCGCTCTCGAGACCACCGAGCACCAACCGGACCACGTCGTGGTGTTCCAGCGCGAGCAGGCGGCCGCGGAGCTGTCCGGCACTGACCTCGACTGGAACGACCTCGTCGCCGACGCCGACCCGGTGGATCCGGTTCCGGTGAAGGCGACCGACCCGCTGTACATCCTCTACACGTCCGGCACGACTGGGCGGCCGAAGGGCGTCGTGCGCGACGCGGGCGGGCACGCGGTCGCGCTGGCGTGGTCGATGGGCGCGCTCTACGACGTCCACGCCGGTGATGTGTGGTGGACGGCTTCCGACGTCGGCTGGGTCGTCGGGCATTCGTACATCGTCTACGCGCCGCTGCTGGTAGGCGCGACAACGGTGCTGTACGAGGGAAAACCCGTAGGAACGCCTGACGCCGGCGCGTTCTGGCGGGTCATCTCCGAGCACGGCGTGCAAGCGCTCTTCACCGCGCCGACGGCGTTGCGCGCGGTGAAGAAGGTGGATCCGGACGCGGACGAGCTCAAAAAGTACGACCTCTCCCGGTTCCGCACCCTCTTCATGGCGGGCGAACGGCTCGACCCGGAGACCTACCACTGGGCGCACGACATCCTCGGCACGCCGGTCGTCGACCACTGGTGGCAGACCGAAACCGGCTGGCCGATCGCGGCCAATCCGCGCGGTCTCGAACCGATGCCGGTCAAACCCGGGTCGGCGACGAAACCGGTGCCCGGCTGGGATGTCCGCATTCTCGACCAGGCGGGCGAGGAGCTGCCAGCCGGTCGCGAGGGCGCGATCACGCTGAAACTGCCGCTGCCGCCGGGCTCGCTGCCGACGCTGTGGGGCGACGACGAGCGCTACCGCGAGGCGTACCTGTCGCGCTATCCCGGTTACTACCTGACCGGCGATTCGGGCTACCTCGACGAGGACGGCTACCTCTTCGTCATGGGCCGCACCGACGACGTGATCAACGTGGCCGGACATCGGCTGTCGACCGGTTCGATGGAGGCCGCGCTGGCGTCGCATCCGGCGGTCGCGGAGTGTGCCGTGATCGGGGTCGCGGACCAGCTGAAGGGCCAGGTGCCGCGCGGTTTCGTGGTGCTGAAGTCCGGCGTGGAGGTGCCCGAGGAGCAGTTGCGGGACGAACTGGTCGCGCTGGTCCGCCGCGATATCGGGCCGGTGGCGGCGTTCCGGGACGTCTCGGTGGTCAACGCACTGCCGAAGACGCGCTCGGGGAAGATCCTGCGCAAGACGATGCGCGGGATCGCCGACGGTCGCGACGAGGCGGTCCCGTCGACCATCGAGGACCCGTCGGTGCTCGACGCGTTGCGGGCGATCTTGCGGCCCTGAGCACCGCCCCAATGTGGCATTGGGTGCATGCGACGCACCCAATGTGGCGTTCGGTGCGCTGAGCGCACCCAATGTGGCATTGGGGCGCGGCGGGCATCCCGGCGAACGGGACATCCGGGGTCAGCCGACCCTTTCGGGCGTTGTCAGCGTCCCCGGTAGTGGTCTATACCTCTTGGAGTCCGCCTTCTCCGCGAACGCGACCGGAGGTATGCCGTGAGGAAGACCCTGTCCAGGGCCGTGCTTGGGGTGACCGTGCTCGGGCTCGCCGCGGTGGGAGTGCCCGGGCCGGCCGCGGCGAGTCCCGCGCCCAGCGAACGGCAGGTGACCGACCTCGTACCGGTGCCGGTGCATGCCGTGGCGAAGGCGGACGCCTCCTTCCGGCTCACGCCGCTGACGGTGATCCGCGCCGGGCACGGCACCGGCGACGTCGCCGCTTACCTGCGCGGCCTGCTGCGGCCCGCGACCGGCTTCCCGCTGCCGGTCGTCCCGGTGAGCCCGGGGCTGTCCGCGATCTCGCTCGACCTCGGCCACGCCGACCCGCGCGTCGGCGACGAGGGGTATCAGCTCGACGTCACGAAGAACGGCGTCCGGCTGCGCGCCAACACTTCCGCCGGGCTGTTCACGGGCGTCCAGTCGCTGCGGCAACTGCTGCCGTCGGCGATCGAGGCGAAGACCGTGCAGCACCGGACGTGGACCATCGCTGGCGGCAGCGTGCTCGACTACCCGCGCTTCGCCCACCGCGGCGCGATGCTCGACGTCGCGCGGCATTTCTTCACGCCTGCGCAGGTGAAGAAGTACATCGACCAGATCGTCCAGTACAAGATCAACACGCTGCACCTGCACCTCAGCGACGACCAGGGCTGGCGCATCGAAATCAAGAGCTGGCCGAAGCTGGCGACCGAAGGCGGCAAGACGGCTGCGTACGGCGACCCCGGTGGCTACTACACGCAGGAGCAGTACAGCGACATCGTCGCGTACGCCGCGAGCCGACACATCACGGTCGTGCCGGACATCGACATGCCCGGGCACACCAATGCCGCACAATCGGTGTACGCGGAGCTGAACTGCGACGGGGTCGCGGTCCCGCCGCGCACCGACATCGAGGTCGGCTACAGCTCGCTGTGCATCAAATCGCCTACCACGTACCGATTCGTGGAAGACGTGATCCGCGAACTCGCCGCGATCACACCCGGCAAATACATCGGCATCGGCGGCGACGAAGCACATGCGACGACCGACGAGGACTACAAAACCTTCTACGAGAAGGTGACCCCGATGGTCGCCAAGTACGGCAAGCTGATCACCGGCTGGCACGAGATGGCGAAGGTGCCGCTGCCGACGTCCGCCGTGCCGCAGTACTGGGATCAGGGCGGCCCGAACGCGGACGTGGCCGCCACCGCGGCGCGCGGGAACAAGTTCATCATGTCGCCCGCCAACCACGCCTATCTCGACATGAAGTACACGGAATCGACGAAGCTGGGCCAGGATTGGGCTGGTTTGGTCGAAGTCCGCGACGCCTACGAATGGGACCCGGCGACGCTCGTTCCCGGCGTCGAAGAGAAGTCCGTCGCCGGTGTCGAGGCTCCACTGTGGACGGAAACCATCCGGACCAACGACGACATCGAGTACATGGCCTTCCCGCGCCTGCCCGGCGTCGCGGAAATCGGCTGGTCGCCGCGAGCGTCCCGGACCTGGGACGGCTACCGGGACCGCATCGCCAAGCAAGCGCCGCGCTGGGAAGCACAGGGAATCGACTTCTACCGCTCACCCCAGGTCGACTGGAAGTGATTCCCTAGCCCGGTCCACTTTGGACTGGATACCCTTGCGATAACCCGCCGGCAACGCGTCCGCCGACAGCACCCGCTCGGCCAGCTCCAGCATCGGTCCCGGCTCGGGCAGCCGTGCGTAATTCGCCGACGCGACCAGGAACGTCTCCGCGACGGTCGGCCCCTCGGCCCGCTCCACGAGCTCGAGCGGTCCGGCCGTCGGGACCGTGCCCGGCCGCAGCACGCGCAGGTACCAGCCGCAGCGATTGGTGCCGATCATCGCGGGCACGACGTCCTTGCGGCCGGTGTGCATCGCGAGCTTGAAACACGGATGCCGAGGCTGTGCGACCTGCACGAGCGCGTCGCCCCAGGCCCAGACGTCACCGATCCGCGCGTCGTTCTCCAGCGCACCGTGCACGGAAAGGTTCTCGCCGAAGTCTCCGTGCGCCACGGAGTAGCCCTCGGCGGTCCACACCGGATAGTGCTCGACCGGGTAGACGTAGACGGCTTTGTCGGGACCGCCGTGCACCGAGAGGTCGGCTTGGCGATCACCGGCCAGGTTCAGCTCGGACAACGCCAGCTCGCCTGCGTCGACCCGGGTTTTCCGGATGGCGCTCAGAACGGGCTGGTCCCGCTGGTGGCCGAGTACGGTCGGCTCGCCCACGTAGACGTCTTTCAGCGACAGCATGGAATGAACCTAGCAAGCGCGCTCGGCTACCGGGACGGATCGGGAAAGCCCGAGGTCAGGCTATGGACGTAGACCGTCTCCTCGGCACCGGCTTTGACGAACGCCTCGAACGTCGCGTGGTACGGCGTCTCAAGATGGGTGTAGAGGCCCGCCTTCGCCTTGGGCTCGTACGTCCACCCGAACTGCCGCATCTCAGCAAGGTCGAACGGCGGGCCGAACTCGTCGATCGGCCACCGGAGATTCGGGTTGGCCGGGTCCGCGCCGTACTTCCGAAGACAATCGTCCACACCGGACTTCGGCGCGACGAAGGCGAACGCGAGCCGTTCGGTGAGCCGGGGTTGAACGTCGAAATGGAACTCCCGCACCGGACACGACGGCAGCGTCATCTGGAACCTGGCCGAAGCTTCTTCCCAGCTGACGCCGTCCTCGCTGCGGCGCACCAAGGGTTTTCGATCGCAGGGAGGTCAGCCGAGCGATGCCCGGTGCGCGGGAAACGCGCACCGGGCACCACGATCAACCGTTCAGTTCCGCCGACTCCTCGTCACTGAGCAGCCGGGACCGGATGAGGAACCGCACCCCTTCCGGTGCTTCGAGGGAGAACCCGCTGCCGCGTCCGGACACCACGTCGATGGTGAGGTGGGTGTGCTTCCAGTACTCGAACTGCGGGCCGGACATCCACACCGGCACCGCGTCGATGCCGTCCACCGTCAGGTCGCCCAGGTGCACATCGTGCGCACCCACCCGGAATTCGCCCGCCGGGTAGCACATCGGGGCGCTGCCGTCGCAGCATCCGCCGGACTGGTGGAACATCACCGGCCCGTGGACCGGCACCAGCCGCCGCAGCAGGTCGGCGGCGGTCGGGGTCAGGTCCACCCGTTGCGGCATCAGAAGAAGCCCAGCGCCTGGTCGGAGTAGGAGACCAGCATGTTCTTCGTCTGCTGGTAGTGGTCCAGCATCATCTTGTGGTTCTCGCGGCCGATGCCGGACGCCTTGTAGCCGCCGAAGGCCGCGTGGGCCGGGTAGGCGTGGTAGTTGTTCACCCACACGCGGCCAGCCTGGATGTCGCGGCCCGCGCGGTAGGCGGTGTTGCCGTCGCGCGACCAGACGCCGGCGCCGAGGCCGTACAGGGTGTCGTTGGCGATCTTGAGCGCGTCGGCGTAGTCGTCGAACTTCGCCACCGACACCACCGGGCCGAAGATCTCCTCCTGGAAGATGCGCATCTTGTTGTCGCCCTCGAACACCGTCGGCTGCACGTAGTAGCCGCCGGACAGGTCGCCGCCCAGGTCGGACTGCTCGCCGCCGGTGAGGACCTTCGCGCCCTCCTGCTTGCCGATGTCGATGTAGGACAGGATTTTCTCGAGCTGGTCGTTCGAGGCCTGCGCGCCGATCATCGTCTCGGTGTCGAGCGGGTTGCCCTGCTTGATCTTCTTCACGCGCTCGACCGCGTCGCCGAGGAACCGGTCGTAGATGCCGGACTGGATCAGTGCGCGCGACGGGCAGGTGCAGACCTCGCCCTGGTTCAGTGCGAAGAGCGCGAAGCCCTCCTGCGCCTTGTCGTAGAACGCGTCGTTGGCCGCGGCGACGTCGTCGAAGAAGATGTTCGGGCTCTTGCCGCCCAGTTCGACGGTCACCGGGATGATGTTTTCGCTGGCGTACTGCAGGATCAGCCGCCCGGTCGTCGTCTCGCCGGTGAACGCGACCTTGCGCACGCGGTTGCTCGACGCGAGCGGTTTGCCCGCCTCAACGCCGAATCCGTTGACGATGTTCAGCACGCCCGGCGGGATCAGGTCGCCGATGATCGACATCAGCAGGTGGATCGACGCCGGGGTCTGCTCGGCGGGCTTGAGCACGATCGCGTTGCCCGCGGCCAGCGCCGGGGCAAGCTTCCAGACGGCCATCAGCAGCGGGAAGTTCCACGGGATGATCTGGCCGACGACGCCGAGCGGCTCGTGGAAGTGGTAGGCGACGGTGTTGTCGTCGATCTGCGAGATGCCGCCCTCCTGGGCTCGCAGCGCGCCGGCGAAGTAGCGGAAGTGGTCGATCGCGAGCGGGATGTCGGCGGCGAGGGTCTCACGGACCGGCTTGCCGTTCTCCCAGGCCTCGGCGACCGCGATCCGCTCGAGGTTCTGCTCCATCCGGTCGGCGATCTTGAGCAGGATGTTCGCGCGTTCCTCGGTCGAGGTGCGGCCCCACGCGGGTGCGGCGCCCTCGGCCGCGTCGAGCGCCCGGTCGATGTCGGCCGCCGTGCCGCGGGCGATCTCGGTGAAGGTCTTCCCGGTCACCGGCGTCGGGTTCTCGAAGTACTGCCCGCCCGCCGGCGCGACGTATTCGCCGCCGATGTAGTGGTCGTAGCGGGTCTCGTAGTCGACGACGGCGCCGTCGGTGTTCGGTGCGGCGTATACGGCCATCTTGCCCTGCCTCGTTGCTGGTCGGTGACGGTCGGCGGCGACCGTAGGCCGGGCAACGTTGCGCCAACGTTGCAGCGGTGTGACCAGGGTCTCTACTCTCGTTCACGTGGCGGAGCTGCCCGAACCCGACCTGCTGCGCGATCCGGAGTCGTACGCGCGGCTGCTCCGGCATGTCCGCGAGGCGGTCCTGTCCGGGGCCACCGCGCCGCGCTCGCCCCGCTCGGTGGTGTCGGCGTCGTGGGAACGCTCGCTGGCCGCGCACGTCGACCCGGACGCAGGCGAGGCCCCGCTGATCTTCGAGGCGGACGAACTCACCGACCTGCGCGCGGAGCATCCGCTGGCCCCGGTGCTGCCGCTGTTGCGCGAGATGCTGGTGAGCATCGCCGACGACGCCGAGCACATGATGATCGTGACCGACGCGAACGGGCTGATCCTGTGGCGCGAGGGCGCGACCGGCGTGCTGCTGCGCGCGGACCAGGTCGCGCTCACCGAAGGCACCCGGTGGAGCGAAGAGGCGATCGGCACGAACGCGATGGGCACGACGCTCGCGACCGGCCAGCCGGTGCAGATCTACTCGGCCGAACACCTCGTACGCCGCTATCACACGTGGACCTGTGCGGCGGCCCCCGTACGCGACCCGGACACCGGCGCGTTGCTCGGCTCGATCGACGTCAGCGGCCCGCTCCGCACCGTGCATCCGGCGATGTTGTCGCTGGTCACGGCTACGGCCCAGCTGGCCGAGGGACGGCTGCGCGCCCAGCTGGCAGTCCGCGACGAGAAGGTGCGGCGAGCGAACATGCCACACCTGGCGTCGCTGCGCGGCCGCCCCGGCGCACTCCTTTCGGCGGGCGGACGGGTGCTGGCCGCCGAGTCGTGCACCCTTCCGTCCGCTGTGGAGGTACGAAAAGGCGGCGGCACCGTGACGCTGCCGGACGGCCGGATCGCCACCGTCGACCCGCTGGACGAGGGCTACCTCCTGCGGATCGCCACGTCCGGCTCCGCGACCCGGCGCCGGTTGTCGCTCGAATACCTCACCGACGGCCCCGGATCGACCATTGTGGACGGTCGAGACATCCCGTTCACCTTGCGGCACGCCGAATTGCTGACCTTGCTCGCGCTTCAGCCGCGCGGGTTGTCGGCGGAAAAGCTGGCGCTGCAGCTGTACGGCGAGGCTGGCAACCCGGTGACCGTGCGCGCCGAGATCCACCGGTTGCGCACCCAGCTCGGCACTGGGGTGTTGCAGACGCGCCCGTACCGCCTCGCGGCCACCGTGGACGCGGATTTCCTGCGCACCAAAGCCGCCCTGCGCACCGGCGACGCCGCCGCGGCGATCCGGTCGTTCCAGGGTCCGCTGCTCGCGGAGTCGGAGTCGCCCGCGATCCTGGAGGAACGCGAGTCGATCAGCGCGCAGGTCCGGCAGCTGGCGTTGAACAGCGGGGACGCGGACACGTTGTGGTCGTTCTGGGAAACCTCCTGCGGTGCTGACGATCTGGCTATTCTGGACGCGTTGTCTGCGGTGCTCTCACCGTCGGACCCGCGGCTGGCCGCGGTGCGGACTCACCGCGCCCGGCTGGGCTGATTCTTACCGCGCAGCAACAGTTTCCCGGATCGCGTCGTCCACCGGAGCCTGATAGTTCAGCTCCAAATACAACTCCCGCAACAACAATCCGTCCATGTGCCGCACCGTCAACCCCGGCTGCTTCCCGCTGAGCTCGTTGAGAAATCCGCCGAGCTTGAACGCCCCGCGCACCGGCCAGGACGGCATCGACCGCACCGGACGCGTTCGTCCCGCCGCCGCGGCCAGCCGGGCGAACATGTCCGTCCACTGCAGATTTTCCTCCGCCACCGGGACATCCGCGCCCGACGCCGCCTCCAGCGCATCCGCCGTCGCGACCCCGACTCCACGCGCGCTCGTCGCCGCAGTCCCGCCGGGAGGCGCGAAGAGCGGCGAGTTGGAGTGGACCCACTTCACGATCGGCACCGACCACTGCGGCACCCGATCCTCCGCGACACCGAAGACAAACGGCACTTCGATCACCGCCACCGGCAACTCTGGCCCCGCTGTTTCGCGCGCGACGCGGGCCTGCTCCAGCCGACTGCGCACGTACGGATGCTTCGCAGCCAACCCCCACTCCGGGCGTACGCGGTCGAAGTACGTGTAATACGACCCGAGCACCGCGGCCCGCGTACAGCCTGCTTCGCGCGCCGCGCGCAACAACGCGGCGACAGGTGCGACATTGCCCGCACGCAGCCGAGGCTCGACCGGCCCGCGTCCGACCGCGCGGTCGTCCATGCCGCCAGCGAAGACGACGCCGTCGTGTCCGTCGAGTGCTTCGCGCAACTCCTCGTGCGAAGCCTTCGAGACGTCGAGCGTCCGGTCGACTCCCTCACGTGCCGTACGCGCGACCGCCGTCGTCTCGTGCCCGCGTTTCCGCAGTTCGTCGAGGACGTGCTGGCCCAGCAGGCCGCTTCCGCCCACCACCAAGATCTTCATGGTCCATTTCCGTTCGGGCTGAGCGTCAGCCGCACTGCATCAAGCAGCGGGCGGCGTCGAACCGGCTTTCTTTGAGATCGTCGGTCCGGATGAGCCAGTACAACATCCCGACGTCGCCCCACATCATGTCGGTTTCTTCGGCACTGTCGAACTGCGCGAGCAGCACCCAGCGGGCCGCTTCTTCCTTGAGCCGCGGATCTTGCCACCCGCCTTCCAGCACCTCCGCCGCGATCTCGTTCTCCACAGCGTCCTGGACCGGTGCGGCGAAGCCACCGATCTGATGCAGCGGCGTGCCTTCGTTGACCTCCCAGGCGAGGTTTCCGAACACATTGGCGCCAATCCGCTCAGGATCGGGGCCTGCCTGAACAGCTTCAGCCAGGGACACTCCGCTCGCGGTCGTGGTCTGGTCCAGCAGGATGTGCTCGCTTTCCGGGGCTGTGGCCACGATCTCCGCGAAAACGTCACGACGTGGGTAGGGCTCGAGGTCGGCCGGAGGCGTTCGTTCGGCGACCGGGGTGCCCGCGGGCACGAAGATCACTCGATAGCCGCCGGTATCGCCAGGCAGAATGTGCTGGTAGTTATCGGGTTCGTAGCGTCCGTCGAACGAGAAGAACAGCAGCGTCCCCGCCTCCGGCAGCGGAATGGTCAAGAACTCGCGCGGCAGCGACGCGCACTCCACCGCGGCGACGAACGTGAGCGGCCCCCGCTCCTCCCAGATCGGCCATTCCACCGCGTCCGGCAGCGCCGGATTTCCGCCGAGCTGCCCCACCCGCGGCCCCGTGCCCTTGGTGGCAAGCCGGATCCCGGGTTGGAACAGCTCGATCCATTTCACCGCCACTTCAGCGGGCAGCCGGTCTTGAGCGAGAGTGCTGAGTTGATCTCTCCATGCAGTCACTCCGCCATAGTGGCGCAGGGCACCGACAAAAACGCTTGAGCGCCGGGCGGCTCCCCCATCAGCCGGGCATGTCGTGGGTCGAGCAGTGAATTCCGCCGCCCCCGGCGGCGATCGCGTCGATCGGGACCAGGACGGCCTCGCGGCCGGGGAAGTGCTCGGCCAGGATGCCGCGCGCCCGGTCGTCGGCGGCTTCGTCGCCGAATTTCGGCAGGAACACCGCGCCATTGGCGACATAGAAATTGGCGTAGGACGACACGAACGCCTCGCCCCGGCCGGTGATCCGGTCCGGGTCGGGCTGGGGCAAGTCGACGACTTCGAGCTTCCGGCCAGCCGCGTCGGCGGCGCCGGCCAGCACTCCGCGCGCCTGCTCGGCGGCACGCGACCAGACGTCCGCCGGGGCGCCGGGAAACGGCTTGTCCAGCAAGACGACACCGGGCGCGACGTAGCGGACGAGACAGTCGACATGCGCGTCGGTGATGTCCTCGCCTTTCACTCCGGCCAGCCAGATCACGGTGGTGACGCCCAACGTCCGTTTCAGCTCGTCTTCGACGCGCGCGCGGTCCTTGCCCGGGTTGCGGTTGTCATTGACCAACGAGCTTTCGGTGACCAGGAGCGTGCCCTGGCCGTCGGTTTCCAGCGCGCCGCCCTCGGCGACGAGCGGAGCCGCGACGCGGGGCAGCCGGTACTTCTCCAGCACGGCCTTGGCCACCGCGCCGTCCCGGGGGTGCTGCTGTTTGCCGCCCCAGCCGTTGAACCCGAAATCGACGCCGGTCAGCTTTCCGGCGTCCCGGATGAAGACCGGGGCCGTGTCCCGGGCCCAGAGGTCGTCCACCGGGATCTCGGCCACCTCGACGTCGGAGCCGACCGCGCTCTGGGCGGCGTCGCGATGTTCGGCACCGGCCAGCAGGACAACCTTTTCGAAACCGGCGACGGCCCGGGCGAGCCCGGCGATGGCGGCCTGGACCGCGGGCAGGTCAGGACCCCAGATGCCGTCCGAAGCAGGCCAGGCCATGAGGGTGCGGGCGTGGTTCTCCCATTCGGCCCCGAACACCCGGCCGGCGGACGCCGCGCCGCTGCTGCCCGGCGACGGGGGTGCGGCCGGGGCCGGAGCTGGCGTTTCGGCGCCGCACGCGGCCGCGCCCAGCGCGGCGCCGAGCCCTAGCGCGGCGGTGAGCGCGGTGCGGCGGGAAACGAATTCGTGCGTCATCGAGTGAGCTCCAAGCGGGTCGGCGGAGCCTCACTCTGACACTGACTGAAAATTTAGTCAATTTGATCAACCCAGCTCAGCGACGATCGCCCCCCGGACGAGGGCACGCGCCCGCTGGAGGTCGAGAGTCCCGGACAGCCAGCGCTCGGACAGCCCTTCGACCAGCGCCGTCAGCCGCTCGGCGACGTCAGCGGGTTCGGAGAGACCACCCGGCGCCACGACGGCAGCCAAGCGCGCCGCCTCGACCAGTTCGGCGATCTCGGCGACCCACAGCCGAGTGGCTTCGGCGAGACGCTCCCGCAGGTCGTCCTCGAAGACGGCGCTGGCCCGCAGCTCTCCCCAGGCCGTGCTGTTCTCCCGGACCTCGGCGGTGTCCTGCAGTTCCAGCAGCAGCGTCTGTTCCAGCACGGCCCGCGCGTCCGCCGAATCCGGCACCTCCTGCGCGGTGTAACGCTCAGCACGGTCGTTGACGTGATCGAGGGTGGCGCGCAGCAGCCCGGCCCGGTCCTTGAAGTGGTAATAAATCAGCCCGGTCGACGCGCCGGCCTCCGCGGCGACCTCCTCGACCCGCAGCCCCCGGACGCCGTTTCGGGCGATCATGCCCACCGCGGCCCGCAGGATGCGATCCCGTTTGCCTGCCATCCGCACCTCCTTGACTGAAGCTTCAGTCAACACGGTAACGGGGCCCCGAGTGTAGACACCGTCTACCTACTTTGATAGACAGTGTCTACAAGATGAACCAGGGGTTACGGAGAGCGGAATGGGTTTCCACACGTTCGTCGCCGTCGGCGACAGCTGCGCAGAGGGGCTGGACGATCCCTACCCGGATCACAGCCAGTACCGCGGCTGGGCGGATTACGTCGCCGGGCGGCTCGCGCGCGACGAGACCTCTTTCCGCTACGCCAATCTGGCCGTTCGCGGGCGACGGCTCGACCAGATCACCGCGGAGCAACTGCCCACCGCCGAGCGGCATGAGCCGGATCTGATCGCGTTGTTCGGTGGTGGCAATGACGTGATGAGCCGCGGCTGGGACGCTCGCACGGTCGCGCGTCGCGTGGACACCGCGATCCGGCAGTGCACGCAGATCGCGCCGAACGTGGTCACCTTCACCTTGAGCGACATCGCGCATCGCATGCCGCTCGGCGGGCGGATGCGGCCGCGGGTCACCGCGCTGAACGACGCCATCCGCGAGGCTTCGGTCAGCTACGGCGCGAAGCTCGTCGACCTGTGGCCGGACCAGGCCGCGCACGATTCGCGCTACTTCGGACCGGATCGGCTGCATCTGTCGCAGGCCGGGCATCTCCGCGTCGCCGGCCACGTGCTCGATCGGCTCGACGTGGCACACGACGGCAGTTGGCTGCAGCCGTTGCCCGGCGTTCCGGCACAGGGCAACGCGATCGCCGACCTGCGCTGGCTGTGGCAAGAAGTGCTGCCGGTGGGGATCACGCGACTGCGCAACCGGCTCATCGGCCGGTCCCCTGGCGACGGCTTCCTGCCGAAGCGTCCGGAGCTGTTGCCGGTGGCCTTCTCCGAAGCTCAGGTATGAGCGCGCGTCAGCGGTTGATCCGCACGGCTGCGGATTTGCTCGTCGGGTCCGGCGTCGAGGCCGTGACGTTGCGCGGTATCGCGAAGGCGGCTGGCGTTTCGCACGGTGCGCCGCTTCGCCACTTCTCGGGACGCGCGGAGCTGCTGTCGGCCGTAGCGACGCTTGGCTTCACACAGCTGCTCCAACGTGGCGCACAGTTGCCCGACGGCACCCCGCGCGAACGCCTCACCGCCGCCTGTCACGCGTATGTCGACTTCGCAGTTACGAACCCGGCCATGTTCGAGCTGATGTTCCGTCGCGACCTCATCGACCCCGAAGAGCCCGGGCTGGTCGCGGCCAGCAGTGCCGTCTTCGACACCTTCGCGGAGTTAGTGCGCCTCGACCGCGCTGAAGCGGACGACGACCGACTGCGTCCGGGTACGGATCCTCGGCTTGTCGCAGCGTCGCTGTGGGGCGCGTTGCACGGTCTCGCGCAGCTGTGGTTGTGGGGCGGACTGGCCGGAGCGAGCTTCGCGCCTTCGCCGGAATCGGCGTTGGCGGTGACGCTGGACGCGTATCTGGGGTGAAGCTCAGCGGAGAGCCTGGAATCCTCCCCACCCCTGGCTCTCCGCCGAGCAGCGGGAATGGATAACCATTCAGCACCGACCGTAACCGCTCGATCCGCCCCCGGGATCCACCCTTCGCCGCATCCGCCGGTAAACCCTGGCGGTAGGCGGCCTGCCGCGTCTGCGGTAGGAAACTGGGAAACCGCCGGTCAGGAAGGTAGTTTCGGGCGCGTGATGCGGATCTGGCGGGCGCGGCCGCTCCTCACGGATTCGCTGCTGGCGGCTGCGGTCGGACTATTCCTTTTCGCCGGGGCGGCGGTCCACAACGGCTCCCTCGGCGACCGTCCGGGGCTGCCCGGATTGCTGCTCGCGGTGGCGGGTGCGGTGCCGCTGGCGGTCCGGCGGCGCTATCCGATCGGCGTCTTGATCGCGGTCACCCTGCTGGTCGGCGCGTTCGCACTGGCCGGGTATCGCGCGACGCTCGGCCGTCCCGACATCTTGATCGCCGCATACACGGTGTGGGCGCGTTATCCGGCGCGGCAAGCCTGGCCGCCGTCGCTGTTCGCGGTGGCCGGTTTCGAGGTCACGCTGCTCGTCAGCGACAGCGTGAACCCGATCGGCGACAGTGTGATCGCGGTGCTGCAAGCGTCCGCGACCGTCCTCATTGGACACTCCGTCTACCTTCGCGGGCTCGCTCTGCACGCGACCGCGGAACGTGCCGACCGCGCCGAGCTGGCGGTCGTGGAAGAACGGCTGCGCATCGCGCGCGAGCTGCACGACGTCGTCTCGCATCATCTGTCGGTGATCTCCGTGCAGGCCAACCTCGCGCGGTACGTCTTCGAGTCCGCGCCGGACACCGCACGCGGCGCGCTCGACACGATCACCGGCACGACCACCGAGGCGCTGGACGAACTCCGCCGCCTGCTCAGCGTCCTGCGGCCGCCGCATCACGAGCCGGGCGAATACCGCCCACAGCCCGGTCTCGACGAGCTCCCCGCGCTGGTCAGCCGGGTCCGCGAGGCTGGGCTCACGGTGCGGCTGCGGGTCGCCGGAACGCCGCGGACACTGCCGTCCGGTCAGCAACTGTGCGCGTACCGGGTCGCACAGGAGGCCTTGACGAATGTGCTGAAGCACGCGCCGGACTCGTTCGCCTCGCTGGACGTCGAGTACCTGGCCGACGCGCTGCGGCTGCGCGTGGCCGACTCCGGCGGCGGACCGCGCGCCGACGGCAATCCCGCCGGTCACGGCCTCGTCGGCATGCGCGAGCGGGCGCGTATGTACGGTGGCGAAATCGAGATCGGGCCTCGCGAACCGGCGGGGTTCGAGGTTGTGCTGACCCTCCCGTACCCGGGCCGGACCTCCGGAGAACCCCAGTGACCAGTGTGCTCGTGGTGGACGACCAGGACCTCGTCCGCGCCGGCCTCGTCGCGCTGCTCAACGCCGCGCCGGGCGTCGAGGTTGTCGGCGAAGCGCGCGACGGGCTGGAAGCCGTCCGCGAAGCGGCGCGGCTGCGGCCCGAGGTGATCCTGATGGACATCCGGTTGCCCGGCCTCGACGGCGTGTCGGCCACCGCCCGCATCCTCGCCGGGCCCGAAGACCCGCGCGTGCTGATCTTGACCGTCTTCGACCTCGACGAATACGTGTACCGCGCGCTGCGGGCCGGCGCGGCCGGATTCCTGCTCAAAGACAGTCCGCCGGAGACGCTGATCTCCGGAATCCAGGCGGTCGCGCGCGGGGACATGCTGTTCGGCCCGACGATCACGCGGCGACTGGTCGAGGCGTACACGAGCGCGCCGCCTGCCGAGCCCGCGCCGGAACTGAGCAGGCTGACCGAGCGCGAACGCGAGGTGCTCCGGCTGGTCGGCACCGGGATGCCGAACGGCGAAATCGCGGCTCAGCTGCTGGTCAGCGAGGCCACGGTGAAGACGCATCTCAACCGGCTGATGCCCAAACTCGGGATCTCCAGCCGGGCGCAAGCGGTCGTGATCGCTTACGAAACCGGCTTGGTCCGGCCCGGACGGTAGCCGAATTCGTTGCGCAGCACGCGTTCCGCGGCGTGCTGACCGGCCATTCCGTGCACGCCCGGCCCGGGCGGCGTCGCGGCCGAGCACAGGTAGACGCTGCGCAACGGGGTCCGATACGGGTCCCAGCGCGGGACCGGCCGCCCCAGCACCTGGCGCATCGTGACCGCGGCGGCCGCGATGTCGCCGCCGACATAATTGGGGTTGTAGGCCTCGAACTCGCTCGCCGGGATCGCACGCGAGGCGAGGATCGTGTCGCGGAAACCCGGGGCGAAGCGTTCGACGCGCCGGATGATCGCGGCGGTCGGATCGAGTGGATCTCCTTGCGGGACATGGGCATAGGCCCAGATCGGCTGCTTTCCGGGGAGACCGCGGGACGGGTCGGCGGCCATCGGCTGGGAGAGGAGGACGAACGGGTCCCTTGCCCGCTTCCCGGCAGCTACCGCGTTTTCCGCGGCGTGCACCTCGGCTCTCGTCCCTCCGATGTGGACAGTCCCGGCTTGGGCCAGTTCCTTCTCGCGCCAGGGGATTTCTTCGGAGACCAGGAAGTCGACCTTCGCTGCCGCAGGTCCGTAACGGACTTTCTCCAGCGCCTTGCGGTACTGCCCCGGCAGGAGCGGCCCTGCTAGCTCTAGTACGCCTTTGGGCGCTAAGTCCAGCAGTACGGCGCGCGCGTGCGCTAACTCGCGTACGTCGGCGACGCGCGCGTTGGTGAGTACGCGACCACCGTGCGCCTCGATGTCGGCGACAAGAGCGTCGGTGATGCGTTGCGAACCACCGCGGGGAATCGGCCAGCCAGTGGTGTGCGCGAGATGGCTCAGCAGTACCGCGATGCCGCCGCCGATGAGCGAGGGCAGCTTTCCGAGCGCGTGCGCCTCGATACCCGCTATCAGCGCCGCCGCTTCCTTGCCCTTGAAGGGATTCGCTGTCGCCGCGAGAGCGCGCGTCGCGATGTACGCCGCCGTACGCGGATGCGGTGGGTGGCGAAGGTCGCCGAGGAGCACTTCGGCGATCTCAGCGCTGTGCTCGATCAGCGGTGTCATGAAGCGCCGCCACCGTTCCCCGTCGCTCCCTAGCCGCGCACAGGTGCGCTCGAGATCCGCGTACGCGATCGCTGTGGTCTTATCGTCGATCGGCTGCGCGTACGGGATTTCGGGATGACAGAGGTCGAGATCGAACTGGCGCAGAAACGGCGACGCCGCGGCCATCGGATGGACCGCCGAGCAGATGTCATGGATAACGTCAGAGTCGAACAGGCGCTTCGACCGCGCCCCGCCGCCCGGCTCGGCAGCCGCCTCGTACACCTCGACCGACAACCCGGCCCGCGCGAGCACCACGGCCGCGGCCAGGCCGTTCGGCCCCGAGCCGACGACCGCGACATCCAGCGTGACAGGCGGAGACACGTGCCGAGCCTACGGCTGCGACGAACCGGGCGCCCAGTGTCACTCCCGAACATCTGATCGAATATTGTCGTACCCCACGCCTACCGTGCACCCCATGCCGGTCCGCACGGGCCGCGCCTGCTGGAGAGGGGGGTCATGCCCGACCACGACACGTTGCTGGAGCGCGTGCGGAAGCTGCTGGCCAAGGCCGAGGACCCGGCCGTCACGCCCGCCGAAGCCGAGCTGTACAACACCAAAGCGGCGCAACTGATCGCGCGGCACGGGATCGACAACGCGATGCTGGCCGCGTCCGGCCAAAGCGGCGACGACATCACCGTGCTCAGGCTGCCGATCGCCAATCCGTACAGCCGCGACAAGGCCAGCCTGCTCACCAGCATCGCTTACCCGCTGCGCTGCCGGACCCTGCTGCACCGAGTCGGCCAAGGGGTCGAAGAGGTCACCGTGTTCGGCTTCCGCACCGACCTCGCGCGGGTCGAACTGCTGTACACCAGCCTGTTGCTGCAGGCGAGCACGCAGCTCACGCGAGTGCGTCCCGAAGAGCGGGTGTTCCGCGAATCGCTGGCGGCTTATCGGCGGACTTGGCTGCACGGGTTCGCGCGTGCGGTGCACGAGCGGCTGAGCGTGGCGGAGGAGAACGCCGCGCGGACGTACTCCGATGTCGCCGGCGGGAAGTCGGCGGAGCTGGTGGTACGGGACCGGACGGCGTTGGTGCAGCAGGCTTTTGACCACGAGTACGGAGACCTGCGCTCGGCCGCGCCACGACGGTTGTCGGGGTCGGGGTACCGGGAGGGACACCGGGCCGGGACCCGGGCGAATCTCGACCCGGCGGCGCTGGGGCGGCGGCGGTCGGCGCTTCCGGTGCGGTGAGGTCAGCGCTTCCTGAGCTGCGGTCCGTGCGGGGAACCCGCACGGACCGGCGCGCCGGGCAGCGACGGGAGACCGCATGATCCGCATCGAAGACCTTGCCACTCGGCCTGAGCTGCGCGGTCCCGCGCTCCAGTTGGGATTCGTCGGCGGCGAGTTCCTCGGTCAAGGCCTCACAGCCGGGTTGGCCAGCTCGAAGCGGATCGCCGCGCACTGGCCCGAGTTCTTCCTGGTTCTCCTCGACGACGAGGTGCCCGTCGCGCGAGCGGCGGCGATCCCGGTCGCCTTCCCGACCGCGGAACGAACCGAGCTGCCCGACCACGGCTGGGACGGTGCGCTCGCCTGGGCCGCCGAAGACCACCTCGACGGACGGGAACCCACCACGCTCGCCGCGCTGGAGGTGTACGTCGCGGAAGCCGCACGCGGGCGAGGGATTGCCGCGCAGGCGCTCGTCGAGTTGAAGAACCGGGCGCGCCGGGCCGGGCTTTCCCGGCTGGTCGTGCCGGTGCGGCCGACCGGCAAACCGCCTCTGGAGTCCATTGTGGACTATCTCGGCCGGGGCACCGATCCGTGGCTGCGCAGTCACGAGCGGCTCGGCGCGGAGTTCCGGAAGGTCGCGCCGTTCGCGATGACCGTCACCGGCACGCTCGCGCAGTGGGAGGAGTGGACCGGTGTCCGCCTCGAAGACGGACACACCGTCGTGCCTGGCGGAATCGCACCCGTGCTGGCGTCAACGGAGCAGGATCTTGGCGTGTACGTCGAGCCGAACGTCTGGTACGAACACCCGCTCTGACCTACTGCTCCCAGCCAGGCAGCCAAACCCCGTCCCCGGGCTCCTGGCCCATCACCAGGTAATCCCGCAGTTTCAGCACATCCGGATGCGCCGGCTCCCGCCGCCACAGGAGCGACATCGGGTACACCGGCGTCGGGTCGACCACCAGCACCCGGCGGAGGTCGTACTCGTCCGGCCAGAAGTAGCGCGAGCCCGCGCCCACGAAGGTCGACAGGTCCGGCGACGTCGCCAGTTCGTCCAGCATCGTTTCGTTGCCGAAGACCGGGCCGGACACGTCGATGGTCAGGTCGAACGCCTCGGAAAGCTCCGCGTAGTACGCGCCCCATTCCGTGCTCGCCGACAGCCCCGGCATCCAGATCCGGTGGCCGACCAGCTTCGCGATCGGCACCGACGGCAGGTCTGCGAATGGGTGGCGTGGGCCGACGAGCAGTTCGTGCGCGTCGTAGTCCACCACTCCGCTCGTCACGCCGCCCGGCAAGTCGCGCTTCGGCACGCCGCGGAACGCCGCGTCGACTGAACCGGCCGCGACCGCGGCGACGGCGGCGTCGAAGCTCAGCTCGGCGCCAGTGGTCACCACCTGCAGCGCCACCTCCGGAAACGCCCGGTGGAAACTCAGCGCCAGTTGCGCCGACTTGGTCCGTCGATTCAGGACGTCCACCCGCAGCGGGCGCTTCTCCGGACGCACCGCCGCGAGCGCGCGCTTCTCCGCGTCCAGCAGCACCCGCGCGTGCGGCAGGAACGCCTCGCCGTCGCTGCTCAACCGGGCACCGCGCGCGGTCCGGGTGAACAGCTGCACCCCGAGCTCGCGCTCCAGCGCACCGACGCGTTTGGACACGGCTTGCTGCGTGATCCCCAGCTCCGCGGCCGCTTCCTGGAACTGCCCTCCGTCCACGACGGCGACGAAGGTCCGCACGAATTCCAGCTCCACGGGCCAATCCTAAGCGCTTGCGCCGCCCGCCGCGGCCAGTTGCCCCAACCCCGCTACTTGTCTGAGGAGTTGTGCTACGCTCCGCCTCGATGTTCACGCGTTTCCTTCTCCTTCGCCGCCACGGCGGGGCCTGACCGGACCGGCCCCCCGCCGTGGGGCGAGCACGCGCGCCGGTCGGCTTCCGACCACCTGAAGGACCGCAGATGAACACCGTTTGGAACCGGCAGCGACCCTCCCGCATGCCGTCGCACCGCTACCGCGACGTCTACCAGCGCGTCGACGTCCCCGACACCGGCCGTGCCTGGCCCGGCAACCGGATCACCCACGCCCCGCTCTGGGTGCCGGTCGACCTGCGCGACGGCAACCAGGCGCTGGCCGAGCCGATGGACCCGGCGCGCAAACGCCGGTTCTTCGAGCTGATGATCAGCATGGGGTACAAGGAAATCGAGGTCGGCTACCCGTCCGCCTCGCAGACCGATTACGACTTCGTCCGGCTGCTCGCGGACACCGACCTGGCACCGGACGACGTCACCATCGTCGTGTTCACCCCGGCGCGGCGCGAGCTGATCGAGCGCACCGCCGAGTCCATCCGCGGCATCCGCAACGACGTCGTGATCCACCTGTACACCGCTACCGCGCCGACCTGGCGCACAGTGGTCCTCGGCCACGATCAGGCGTCGCTGAAAGAACTGATCCTCGAAGGCGCCCGCGACGTCCTGCGCGCGGCTGGCGACCTGCCGAACGTCCGCTGCGAGTTCTCCCCCGAGGTCTTCAACCTGACCGAACCGGACTACGTGCTGGAGGTCTGCGACGCAGTCACCGAGACGTGGCAGGCGAGCCCGGACCGTCCGGTGATCCTGAACCTGCCGGCGACCGTCGAGATCGCGACGCCCAATGTGTACGCCGACCAGATCGAGTACATGCACCGCAACCTCGCCCGCCGCGATTCGGTGATCCTCTCCGTACACCCGCACAACGACCGCGGCACCGGCGTCGCCTGCGCCGAACTCGCCGTGCTGGCCGGTGCCGAACGCGTCGAGGGGTGCATTTTCGGCAACGGCGAGCGCACCGGCAATGTCGACCTGGCGACACTGGCGCTCAACCTGCACGCGCAGGGCGTCGACCCGATGATCGACTTCTCGGACATCGACGAGATCCGCCGCACCGTCGAGTACTGCAACCGGATCGAGGTCCACGCGCGGCATCCGTACGTCGGCGACCTCGTGCACACCGCGTTCAGCGGCACCCATCAGGACGCGATCAAGAAGGGCTTCACCGAACATCACGCCCGCGCCGCGGAAACCGGCGTGCCCGCGCGGGAACTGGACTGGCGCGTCCCGTACCTGCCGATCGACCCGGCCGACCTCGGCCGTGACTACGCCGCCGTGATCCGGGTGAACTCGCAGTCCGGCAAGGGCGGAATCGCCTACCTGCTGGAAAGCGAGTACGGGATCGCGCTGCCGCGCCGGCTGCAGATCGAGTTCGCGCGCCGCGTCCAGGACCACGCCGACGACTCCGGCCACGAGGTGACGGCGACCGAACTGTGGCAACTGTTCGAAGCGGCCTACCTCCAGCCGAATCCGGCAATCACGTTGTCCCGCTTCGAAAACTCAGGCGACGAGCACACCAGTATCACCCTGCGCGTCGAGGGGGGCGAGCACACCACCACGCACACCGGAACCGGGCCGGTCGAAGCACTCACCGCGGCGCTGGGCGCGCATGGGCGGAAGGTCGACATCGTGGCACTGCACCAAACGAGCATCGGCTCCGGCAACTTCAGCGAAGCGTTGACGCTGCTGGAATACCGCACTGACAGCGGTACACAATGGACGGCCGGGCTAGACCGTTCCGTACTCGCGGCCAGCCTGACCGCAGTGGTGAACGCCGCCTGATCGCAGCAGCGGTGCGAGCGCGGACTGTGCTGCGCTCGCACCGCTTCAGCCGCCCCCGCGAAGAAACGCCAGCACCGCCAGCACGCGCCGGTTCCCGTCGTCCGTCGGCGGAAGGTCGAGTTTCGAAAGGATGCTTCCGACGTGCTTGCCCACGGCCGCGTCCGACACCACCAGCCGCCGGGCGATCGCGGCGTTCGAGTGACCCTCGGCGATCAGCGACAGGACCTCCCGCTCCCGCGCCGACAGCCGGGCCAGCGGATCGGCTCGGCGGCGCAGCAACTGCCGCACCACCTGCGGATCCACCGCCGTCCCGCCGTCGGCGACCTGCCGCAGCGTCCCGACGAATTCCTCGACGTCGACCACCCGGTCCTTCAGCAGATAGCCGACCCCGCGGCCTTCGGCGGAATCGAGCAGCTCGGCCGCGTGGTGGTGTTCGACGTACTGGCTCAGCACCACCACCGCCAACTCCGGCCGCGTGCGCCGCAGCTCGACCGCGGCGCGCAAGCCCTCGTCCGAATGTCCGGGCGGCATCCGGATGTCGGTGAGCACCAGGTCCGGATCGTGCTCGCGCACAGCAGTGTGCAGCCCTTCGGCATCGCCCACCGCGGCGACGACCTCGAAGCCGAACCGTTCCAGCAACCCGCACAATCCCTCGCGCAGCAGCACCTCGTCTTCGGCGAGGACGACCCGCATCGGCTCTCCCCTCAGCACGGCAGCTCCGCTCGCACGACAGTCGGCCCGCCGACCGGACTGCGCACCCACATCCGGCCGCCCAGCACGGCGACCCGGTCGCTCAACCCGGTGATCCCGGTCCCTCGCGTCGGATCAGCACCTCCAGCCCCGTTGTCCCATACCTCAATAGTAAGGAGCCGACCGACAATTTTGGCCGTCACCGAGGCGCAGCTGGCCGCGGAATGCTTGGCGACATTGGTCAGCGACTCGGCCACCACGAAGTACGCGGTGGACTCCACCGGCTCCGGCAACCGCGACGGCACCGCGACATCAACAGTGACCGGCACCGCGCAACCGTCCGCGAGTTCCTCCAACGCGGCGGGCAAGCCGAGTTCGGCGAGCGCTCGCGGGTGGATTCCGTTGATCAGCTCACGCAGCTCGACCATCAGCTTCTTGGCCTGATCGTGCGCGTCCGACACCGCCTTCGCCGCGGCCGAATCCGGCGGCAGATCGACCTTCGCGAGCCCCAGTTGCAGGCTCAGCCCGACCAGCCGCTGCTGCGCCCCGTCGTGCAGATCGCGTTCGATGCGCTTGCGTTCCGCATCGAAGGCCGACAACAGCCGCGTCCGGGATTGCGACACCTCGGTCAGCTCGCCGCGCAGCTTCTCGGCCGCACTGTCGGTGAGCAGCGCACGCGCCAACATCGCGTGCAGGCCAGCACATCCGGACAACAGATAGCCCGACAGTACGAGTAACACCACCCCGGCCAGCGCGTACGGCACGGCTCCGCCCGGAGTGGAAACCTCCGTGAAGCCAATGGAAATCGTGTCGTTCGCGTTCACGAGCAGCGGACTGGCCGCCAAAACGACCGCGAACAACGCGACCATGCCCGCCACCGCGTACAACGCGGGAATCGCGGTGCACAACAGAACCGCGTAGCCGAGTTCGCGCCACGACGCCGGTTCGGTGTACCGCGCCCGCATTCGGGGCCACCAGCCCGGTTCGCTGACAGGTCCAAAGGGGACAGTCACCGGGTTGAGGTCGACCATGCGCAGCCGCTGCCGTTCGACCCCGGCCACCACCGCCGCCCACGCCGGGCCCGCGCTCAGGAACAGCAGCATCCCGAACACCGAGAATGCCGCGACGAGCCCCAGGTCGGAGGTCTGCCCGTGCACGACCCGGTTGACGAGCACCGCGAGCGGCAGCAGGCAGAACCCGAACGGAAGCCCGAACAGCAGCGTCATCGGGCCGGTGCTCAGGCCGTACAACAACGCCCGCCACGGCCAGGAGGAAATCAGGAACGTCCGCCGCGCCAAGGCATCCAGTACGGTGCGCGGTTTCGCGAGGGGAGAGACGGTAGCCACGCGATCCAGATTAGCCAGCGCACTGTCCGGCTTCGATCGGTTTGCCCGTAGTCTCGAAGGTAGGGCTAGGCATACCAGGGCGGCGGCTTGCCCATCTCGACGAGCACCAGGAGATCCGCCGCCCCGAGCTGGCCGTGCCCGGCCAGGTCCACCGCGTGACCGCCAAGCTCGGGCCAGTCACCCTTCCAGCACGGTCGCGGCGTTGACTTCGAGTTAGGTTGAAGTTCTACCTTCGGCGTCGTGACCGAAACGACTGACGCCGGAGTACGGCGCCCACCAAAGTCCTTGCTGGCGACGCTGCTCGGCGTCAGCACCATGACCATCATGGCCAGCGCCACCATCACGCCAGCGCTTCCCGGCATGCAACAGCACTTCGCCGCCGAACCGCACGCGGAGCTTCTCGTCCGGCTGGTGCTCACGTTGCCCGGGCTGGCGATCATGGTGTCCGCGCCATTGCTGGCCAAGCTGAGCGGCCGGACCGGACGCGTGCCGGTGCTGGTCGCCTGCCTCGCGCTCTACACCGTCGGCGGCGGATCCGGCCTGCTGCTGGATTCCCTCCCCGCGCTGCTCGTCGGACGGGCCGTGCTCGGGATCGGCATCGCGGGGATCATGACCACGTCGACCGCGTTGATCGCTGACCACCACCACGTCGACGAGCACGGCCGTGTACTCGGATTGCAAGGCGCGGCAATGGGTTTCGGCGGCGTCGTCGCCCTGCTGCTCGGCGGCTTGCTGGCCGCGGCGGACTGGCGAGGGCCGTTCGCCATCTACCTGCTGGCGATTCCGATGCTGGCCCTCGTGCTGCGATTCGTGCCGGACGCACCCGCCCAGCCAGCCGATCCGACGGACACCACCACAGCGGCGTCACCGTGGCAGCCACGATTGCTCGGGTTGTACGCGCTGATCTTCATCGGCGTCGTGGTCTTCTACACCGTCCCGACGCAGGCCCCGTTCTGGCTGGCCGAAGTCGGCGGCGCGGGACCGGCCGTCGCGGGAGCCTTGATCGCCGCGGTCAATCTGGTGATGACCTTGGTGGGCTTGAACTTCCGCCGGCTGCGTGCCCGCTGGTCCTTCCCGATGCTGGCGATCACGATGTTCGCCGCGTTCGCCGTCGGGCTGGTCGTGCTCGGCACCGCGGGCGCGTTGTGGACCGCCGCGCTGGGCATGGTCGTGGTCGGGCTGGGGATCGGACTGCAGAATCCGACTGTGAACGGATGGCTGGTCTCGACGGCAGCGCCCGGCGCGCGGACGAGGTCGCTGGGATTGCTGACATCCGCGTTGTTCCTCGGCCAGTTCTCGTCGCCGTTGATCGCGCAGCCGGTGATCGACGCCGTAGGAATGGGGACGACGTTCGTCCTTTCCGGAGCGTTAGCCGCGGTCGTCGGCGTTGTCGTCGCGGCTATCCATTGGCGGCGGATTCCGAAACATAGTCCGCGACTTGAGCGTGCGTAGCGAACCAGACTCCGCCGTGCGAAGCGATGTGCTCGAGCAGTTCGGTAAGGATCGCGATCCGGGAACGATGCCCGATGACGTGCGGATGCATCGTCAACTGGAAGAGGCCGCCCTCGGCCAAGGCGAGGTCGAACTCGTCGCGCCAGATCGACAACACTCCCCTCGGCGGGGTGTACGGGCGCTGCGAGCCGAAGCGATTCATCGTGAAATACGGTGCGTCGTCGCGGATCCATTCCACCGGAAGCTCCACGACGCCGGTCGGTTCGCCGTCTGCGAGGAGCTCGTAGCAGTCGTCATCCGCCATCAGCGACGAGTCGTACGCCAGGCCCAGTTCGCGGATGATCGGGAGGGTGGTTTCGGAAAAGTCCCAGGACGGGGTGCGGATGCCGACTGGACGCGTGCCGGTGAGCCGCTCCAAGGTGTCCGCGGCCCGGAAGGTGAGCTCGCGTTCGGCCGAGGGCGGCAGTTGAGCATTGATTTCGTGGATCCAGCCGTGCAGCGCGACCTCGTGTCCGGCGTCCACATAGGACTGTGCCTCGCCGTCGTGCAGCAACGCCGACACCGCGGGCACGAAGAACGTCGATGGCGCCCCGAACAGCTCAAGCAGCTTCACCACCCGCGGCACGCCGACCCGCGAGCCGTACTCCCCCTGCGACAACTTGCCCGGCAGCACGTGACCGTCGCGCAGCGCGAGCGTCTCGTGGTCCGAATCGAACGACAACGCCACCGCCACCTTCGCGCCGCCCGGCCAGGATTCCGGCCGCAACGGTCGCCCGGCACGCACGCGACCAACGTGGTCGCGCCAGGTTTGCTCGCTCCACTGCCACGGTTCGGTCATGCTTCCTCCCCTTGCGACGCACGCCCTCATCGTATCGCTGTGCCACGATGAGGCACATGCGCGACGAAGAAGCCGACAAGCCGGGTGTCCGGTCGATGAACAGCGTCCTCAGCACGCTGCGGGTCTTCGAGGAAGTCGCCCAGCGACAGCCGGTCGGCGTCTCCGAACTGGCGCGCTGCACGGAGATCCCTAAGAGCACCGTCCAGCGCGGTCTGATCACGCTTCAGCAGGCCGGATGGCTGAAGGTCGTGGACGAGGAACGGGCGCGCTGGGGTGTCGCGCCGAGGGTGCTGGCGCTCGGGTTGCGCGACTGCGGGAAGCCGGACCTCAAGGAGGTCGCCGACCCGATCGTCAAGCGACTGGCGGCCGGGACGAACGAGACGGTGATGCTGGCCGAACGCGACGGCGACAGTCTCGTCGTCGTCGCCAGCCAGGACACCGACCAGGTCGTGCGGGTCGTGCTGGATGTCGGCACGCGGGTGCCGCTGCTCGCTACCTCCGGCGGCACGGCAATCATGGCGCTGCTCGACGAATCCGAGGTCGAGGAGCTGTTCACTCACGAACTTCCGGAGTTCGCCAAGACTCCGGCACCGGATTTCGCCGCGCTCCGTCGTGACATCGCACAGGCCGCGAAGCGCGGGTACGCGCTCAACGGGTCCTCGTCGTGGTTCCGCCCGCAGGTGTCGTCGATCGGCGCGGCGATCACGAACCCGGCCGGACAGCCGGTGGCAGCCATCACACTCGCCGTTCCGGACACGCGGTACACCCGCGCGCGGGAGAAGGCCTTCGCGCCGCTGGTCGTGGCCGCCGCGGCCGAGGTCAGCCGTTTGCTTGCCGCCAACTGACACGGCGTGTGCCGCATTGCGGAATGAGGCGTACCGTGTAGTGGCATGAGCGAGTTCAGCGCGTCCAGCGCGGAGTTCCCGGAGGCCGCCCCGTTGCGCTTGCGCGACGTCACCTTCCGCAACCGCGTCTGGATGTCCCCGATGGCGCAGTACGCGGCGGGCCCGGACGGTCTGCCGACTGAATGGCATCTGGCGCATTACGGCTCCCGAGCGATCGGCGGCGTCGGGCTGGTCATGGTCGAGGCCACCGCGATCAGCCCGGACAACCGGTGCACGGTCGCCGACCTCGGGATCTGGAACGAGGAACAGGCACTCGCGCACCGGAAGCTCACGTCGTTCGTAGCCAGCCACGACGCGGTGCCCGCGGTGCAGCTGAACGCCGTGGGCCGCAAGGGATCGCACCAGGTCCCGTGGGTCGGCGACGGGCAGAACGGACCGGTGCCGGTCGCCGAGGGCGGCTGGGAGCTGATCGCACCGTCCGCGATCCCGTTCGGCAATCTGGCGATGCCCCGCCCGGCCACCTCGGCGGACTTGGACCAGGTCGTCGAGGAGTTCGCGCACGCGACCCGGATGGCCGAGCTGGCCGGTTACCAGGCCGTCGAAATCCATGCCGGGCACGGATATCTGCTGCACCAGTTCCTGTCCCCGCTGTCCAATCAGCGCACCGACGAGTACGGCGGGAGCGCGCAGAACCGGATGCGCCTCCCGCTGCGCGTGGCCCGCGCCGTGCGGGAGGCGTTCCCCGAGGACAAGCCGGTGTTCGTCCGCATCACCGCCACCGACTGGGTCGAGGAGAGCATCACGCTCGACGACGCGGCGGAGTTCGCCAAGGAACTGGCCGCCATCGGGATCGACCTTCTCGACGTCACCTCCGGCGTGCTCGTGCGCGATCGAGGCGCCCGGCCGCCGGACCGGAAGGGCTTGAACGTCGATTTCGCCGCCGCGCTCAAGGAAGCGTCCGGACTGGCAGTCGCGCCAGTCGGCCAGATCACCGACCTCGCCACAGCGGGCCAGGTCATCCGCGAGGGCAAGGCCGACGCCGTCCTGATGGGACGCCCGCTGCTGCGCGATCCGTACCTCGCCTTGCGAAACCAGCCCCAAGAAGCCTGGCCCGTCCGCTACCACCTCGCTTTCTGAGACCGTCTGCGAAGGAACAGCCACCATGAACCGCGAAACCAGCCGTCCGGACGGCACGAGAATCCATTACACCGCAACCGGTCCCGCCGACGGGCCCGCGCTGACGCTCATCCACGGCTGGGGCTGCGACCGCGGAGACTTCGACACGATCATCGAACATCTCCCGTCCGACGTCCGCGTGCTGGCCGTCGACCTGGCCGAGCACGGCGACTCGCGGTCGGAGCGCGACACGTGGACCATGGCGGAATTCGCTCGTGACGTAGCCGCCGTGCTGGCCGCTGAGTCGGTCGATTCCTCCGTCGTAGCGGGGCATTCGCTCGGCGGAGCGGTCGCGGTCGAGACCGCGCGCCAGCTTCCGGACACAGTCACCCAGGTCATCGCGCTCGAAGCGTTGCACTACTTGAACCTGTTCCCCGCGCAGAGCGAGACGGACATCCAAGCGTTGCTGCAGCCGTTCCGGGAGGACTTCGCCGGTGCGATGCGCGGCATGGTCGAGGCCGGCTCGCCCAAAGGCACCGATCCGTCCTTAGTGGACTCGTACACCAAGAAGATGGGCTCCGTACGCCAGCCCGCCGGCCTGCACTCGCTCGAAGGCCTGGCGCGCTGGGACATGGACGCGGCGCTGCGCGAAGCCGCCCAGCCGGTCGTGCTGTTCGCCGTGCGCTCGATCATCACCCAGGAGGCGATCGACCGTTACGGCGACCGGGTCCGGATCGAACTGGTCGACCTCGGCAGCCACCACTTCCCTGTCGAATCTCCCGCCGAGACCGCCCGGCTCCTGGCAGGCGAGCTCTAGGAACTACGCCCGTCGTCCGCCATCGACCGACAGCGTGGTCCCGGTGACGTACGACGCGGCGTCCGAGCACAGCCAGACCACGGCCGCGGCGGCTTCCTCCGGCGTGGCCAGCCTGCCGAGCGGAGTGATCGCCTCCTGCCGGGCGATCATGTCGGAGTCGCCAGCCCAGTTGTCGAACCCCGGCGTCCGCGTCGGCCCCGGGCACACCGCGTTGACGCGGATGCCTTCCGCCGCGTAGTCCACCGCCGCGACCTTGGTCAGGCCGACGATCCCGTGCTTCGCCGCGACGTAAGCCGGAGCGTTCGGGATCGCGTACAGCCCGCCGTTGGACGCGACGTTCACGATCGCGCCGCCCTTCAGGTGCGGCAGTTCGTACTTCATGCAGAGGAAGGTCCCGGACAGGTTCACCTGCACCACGCGCTCGAACTCGGCGAGGGTCAGCTGGTCGACGCGTTTGCGCGACGACAAACCGGCGTTGTTCACCGCGAAGTCGAGCCCGCCGTACGCCTCGACCGTCTGCTTGATCGCCGCCTGCACCGAGGGCTCGTCACCGATGTCGACCCGGACAGCCAGCGCCTCTCCGCCGTCCTTCTTGATCAACTCGACGGTCTCCGCCGCCGCGGCTTCGTCGATGTCCAGCACGGCCACCGCCGCCCCGCTTCGCGCGAACTCGATCGCCGCCGCCCGGCCGATCCCGCTGCCCGCCCCGGTGACGAGCCCACGCCGCCCGCTCACGAGAGCGACTCGTGGTTCGCCCAGGCCACGCGGTACGAATGCCGCGCCTGCCACCGGTCGATCACCGCGTGCAGTTCGGGCGCGGTGAAGCTCTTGGCCAGCGTGTCGAGATCGGCGACGGTGACCTGGACGATCGCCGTCGCGATGAGCGCCGGGATGGCGTCCTCGCCAGGGATCGGCAGGTGGCGGCGGGTCTCGACCGACTCGGCGAACCCGGTCGCCAGCATGGCCTCTTTGATATCTCCGAGGTACTGATCCAGCTCGGGGTCAGGGAGTGGCTGGTCGAACGAAACAATCATCGTGTGCGTGATCATGCTTCAAGTTTTGCCCCGGTTTCGGCCGGACGTCCAAGACCGATTCGCTATTCGGCGATAACCTGGAGGCATGGCTGAGCTAGAGACGCGCGAACTCGAGTACTTCCTGGCCGTCGCCAGCGAACTGCACTTCGGCCGTGCCGCCGTGCGGCTGTCGATCGCCCAGCCCGCGTTGTCGAAGGCGATCCAGCGCATCGAAACCCGGCTCGGCGTGCAATTGTTCGCCCGCTCCAGCCGCCACGTCGAGCTGACCGCGGCCGGCGAGGCGCTGCAGGAACACGGACGGCACGCGCTCAACGCGGTCAGCGCCGCCGCCCGCAACGCCCGCCGCGCCGGGGAAAGCCACCTGCGCCTGGTGCTCAAACCGGGCGGCGACGCCGGACTGCTGTCCGGAATCCTCGCCGAGTACTCCCGCCATCCCGAAGCCCACCAGGTCGACATCCTCTTCAGCGGCCCCGCCGACCGCACCGATTTCCTCCTCAGCGGACGCGCGGACGTCGGCCTCCTGTTCATCCCGTTCGACGACCTGACCGGGCTCGCCTACGAAACCCTGCACTTCGAGGACCGGGTCGCCATCGTCCCCGCCGCGCACCGGCTGGCCCAGCGCCCGGCCGTCCGGCTGTCCGATTTGGACGGAGAAACGATGCCGTCGTGGAAAGGGGTTCCCGGGGTCGAGGGAACCGGGCCCGAGGTCGCCGACGTGGTCCAGCTGCTGCACCTCATCTCGCTGGAACGGATGGTCGGCGTACTGCCGCGGTCGCTGGTCGACCAGGTCCCGCCGGGGGTCGTCTGCGTGCCGATCGAGGACGCTCCGCCCAGCCAGCTGGTACTCGCCTGGAACGAACAGGACCGGCGGCCGCAGGTGGCTTCGTTCGTGAACGCGGCGCTAGATTCGGTCCGCTGAAGCCCGTTTGAAGGCCGCCGTCAACAACACCGCCACCGCGATCGCGAACCCGACGGTGCTGAGCAGGGCCGTTGTCCGTGGAATGTCCATGTCGCGCGCGTGGAACCAGCCGACCCAGACGTAGGTGACCAGCGCACCCCCGGCGAGCGCGAGCCGGTGCCGCGCACCCCATCCGGCAGACCGGCACCACCGGAACACCAGCGCGACCGCCGCCGCGACCAGCAAGCACCACCCGGCCGCGACCACCCGTTGCGAGATCTCCTCGGGCAGGAATTCCCGGCACCACACCAGACTCGTCGCCCCGAACGCCGCGACCCCCACGACCGCGGGTGCGGGAGCGACACCGTCTCGAGCCGGTACCGACCTCCTGCCCAGCCAGAATCCCAGCACGACCAACCCGGCGACGGCCGCGAGCGCCCAGCCCAGCTGCCCGGCCGAGGCGACGAACCCCGTCGAGGCGATCTGCATCGCGCACAACGCCGCCGACCCGGCCACGAACACCGCCGCGACCACCGGCAGCCCGACCTTGCCCAGCCACGGCTGCGTGCGGTCCCGGCAGAAGGCTTCCACGATCGCGATCGGCACGCAGATGCTCCAGACCGTGTGCATGGTCAGCACGTCCTGAAGCATCTGAACGCTCGTCCCCAGCGCCGGGACGTACGTTTCGGCATAGACAGCCCCGATATCGACCCCGCCGTAGGCCGGATTCCACAGCATCATGTCGATCGGCCCCTCCTCCAGCAGCGCGTACGCCGCCGCGAACGGGACGATCGCCGCCCAGCCGCGCCCGGTGCGCCGCGCGACCTCACGGATCAGCAGCGCGCCGCCGCCGTACATCGGCGCGAACAGGAAAAGCGAGCCGACATCGGTCACCGGGGTGTTGCCCAGCAGGTACTCGCCGACCAGCGGAGCGAGAAAGAAGAGGGCGACAGCCGGGATCATGCGAACCACGCTAGGGCGGCCGCGCGGGCAAAACATCCGACCGCGGTCGATCGCGGATAGCCGTCGGGCTAATTGCGTTCAGTCCTGCGGCCAGGAGTGTCATGCTGGTTCGCGTGGCAGTGGTCGACAAGCAGTACAACGGCTTCAGGCAAATCTGGAGCCTGCGCCCGGATGGCGTATTCCACGGCGAGTACACGGTGTACTGGGGCGAAGGCCCTCAAGCGTGCATGCACGGGAGCTACACCGACGGGAAGCAGGACGGTGTCTGGACGCACTGGACCCGACAGGGCGTAGTCGAATCGCAAGTCCGATATCGCGACGACGTCCCGGTCGAGGTCCGCGAAGCACCGCCGTGGATGACGGAACCTCCGGTGATCCCGGCCCCGTAATCGCTTGACACGCGCCGCCAGGCTTTCTGCAATAGACGGGTGGAGGACATCATCGCCGAGATCGGCCCCCGGCTCCGGCTCTTCCGGCGGCAGCGGAACTGCACCCTGGACGAGCTGTCGACCGCCACCGGCATCTCCATCAGCACCCTCTCCCGTCTCGAATCCGGCCGGCGCAAGGCCACCCTCGAACTCCTGCTCCCCATCTCCCGCGCCCACCGGATCCCGATCGACGAGCTCATCGGCACCTCCCCGCTGCAACCGGTCACCCGCAGCGACCGGACCGTCGTGCCGCTCACCCGGCAGCCCGGCCAGCTGCAGTCGCTCAAGATGATCTTCGACGCCACCCAGTGCGAGCCCGCTCCGCGCACGCACCCCGGCCACGAGTGGCTGTACGTGCTCAGCGGCAAGGGCAGGCTCGTGCTCGGCGAGCACGACGTCGTCCTCAAGGCAGGCGAGGTCGCCGAATTCGACACCCGGATCCCGCATTGGTTCGGCAGCACCGGCGACGGACCGGTCGAAATCCTCAGCCTGTTCGGCAAGCAGGGCGAGCGCATCCGCGTCCGGGCAAAGCCGCGCTGATTACTCCACTTGGCGGCATAACCCGCGGCGTGCGGGAAAACCTATGCCCTCGTTGAGCTGCACTGATCGGAACACACCGTCGAAAGTCGGTGCCTGGCACCAAAAATCCCGACTTAACATCCGTGTCCCGCGGACGGACATCCATTTCCTTCCGCGCGTTTCCTTCGCCTACGACGAGGAGATGCATCGATGCGGAAACTCTTTGCCCTGCTCACTTCCGCCCTGACGGCCGCGGCTGTCGTCGCCGGCAGCCCGCCGGTTTCCGCGGCGCCGGACAGCGGGGTGGTGCCCGGGCTGACCGGTGCCGCCGCGAAAGCCGCCGCCGGAAGCGCGGCGGACAAGTTCCTCCAGCTGCGCCGCGAAAAAGCCGGCCGCAGCGTCAAACCGCGGCTCGACGCGCAAGCGCACACCTTCTGGGGCCCCGAACCGCAGCTGTCCAGCGGCGCGGACGGAATTCTCGTGACGCACAGTATCGTCCCGGACCTCCGGCTCTCGAACAGCGCGGACGTCGTCTACGCCCCGACCGTCAAGCCCACCGGCCATTCCTGCATCGAAGTCGTCACCGCGTACGGACTCGACCAGGGCGGTCAGGTCTGGGCTTGGGACTGGTGCGGGACAGTCGGACCCGCGAAGGTCGTCCCGCTGGACAGCTCGTTCCTGTCCAACTATACGTCCGCTGTGGACGGACACCCGGCGTTCACGGTCCAGGAAGTCCAGACCGACGCGGGCGCTAACAGCTGGACGGCTTCGCTCTACAACGTGAAGACCAGCAAGTGGGACGACCTGTTCACCCAAAGCGGCAGCGACCAGAGCACCCTCAACGAGGGCTGGGACATCTTCGAGCTGTACTCGACCGTCGACCCGTCGACCGGCCAGGCGTACTACTGCTCCGACGCGAAGGGCAAGGTCTTCGAATCCAGCCAGCTGCAGTTGCGCATCGGCGGCCAGTGGACGCCCGCGACGGAATCGAACTCGCCGTTGCAGCCGACCGCCAACCCGAACCCCAGCGATTACAGCTGCTCGTCGCTGCAGTTCGAGGTGCCGACGCCGAACAGCAACTGGCGCGTCACCGTCTAAGCCCCGGTCGGCAGGAGTGCGTGCCACCAGCGGTCGAACGCGGCACTGCACCCCTGCCGGTTGGCGTAATCACCGGCCACCTTCCGAGATATCTCCCCGGCCCGATCCGCGACCGCCGTGCCCGGCCGGTAACACAACCGCAGCTCCTGCCACAGCGGCGCGTCCTCGATCGCCCGCACCACGATGCCGCCCTGCCGGTCCTCCCGAGTCGCCAACGCCGGCGCGACCGCCATCCCCTCGCGCACCAGATCCAGCAAGGTGGCCAGGCACTGCGGCCGATGCGGCTGATCAAGCACGACCCCTCGCTGCCGGCACACTTCCTGCAGATACGCCGACCACCGGGTCGTCCACGGCGGATCGTCCGCCCACGGATACGCGGCAAGCTCCTCCAGCGAGATGTCCTCGCCCGAGGCGAGCGGATGATCTTCAGCCAGAATCACGAAAACCGGCTCGCGCGCCTGGACCACGACACTCTCGACGCCGTCCGGGACGATCCGATCCGGAAGCGGCGCAAGGTAAACGAGCGCGAGGTCAAGTTCGCCGTCCGCGAGCGCCGCCACCGTACGGGCCTCGTCCTGCTCCTCATGCACCCGCACCGCGGGACACCACGGCTGATCCCGCAACCACCTCGCCAACGAGAGATGCAGAAATCCGCTGTACCCGCCGATCCGCACCGCCTCCGCCGACTCCCGCCGCGCACCGGCCCGCTCGGTCAGCGCGGACATCCCGGCCAGCACCGCGCGCGCGTCCGCGACCACGTCCTCCCCGAGCGCCGTCGGCACACATCCCGTCGGCGACCGCGCGAACAGACTTCCGCCGACCGACCGTTCGACCCGCCGCAGCAACCCGGACAACGCCGGCTGCGAAACGTGCAGCGCCTTGGCCGCGCGAACGAGACTGTGCGCGTCGGCAATGGCCACGAGCGCGCGCAGGTGGCGCAGTTCCAGCTCCATGACTCCTCCGGCCGCAACCCCTCGCCTGGTCACTGTAACGCCGAAGATCGTGAGGAATTACCGACGCGAGTCGGTACTCCGCCGCCGAATCACTCCGACAGCTGTCCCCCGCGAGAAGGAGAAACCCGAAACTCCAGGGGGAACCGCCGCTCAGCACCGGCGGCGAGGCTGAATGCCATGGACAACACCGTTTTCCGCAGCCTCCCCGGAGTCCCGCGATGGGCGAGGTGGTCGGCACACGCCGTCGCCCTGCTGAACGTCCCGTCCGGGCTCTGGCGGCTCGGCCTTGCCGTGGGCATCCCGTTCGGACTGGCCGAATCGGAGCTGACCGCCATGCAAACCCCCGGCTGGGGATCGCTCTACCTGGTCTTTCTCACCGTGCTGTCCGAAGGGCTCGGCTTCCTGGCCCTGGGCCTGATCCAGCAGTGGGGCGAAACCTGGCCACGCTGGATCCCGTTCGCGGGCGGCAAACCGGTCGACGCCGCCAAGGTCGTCATCGTCTCGTCAATCGGGGCCGTCGGCACCACGGTCTACGGCGGGCTCTACGTGTATACGACCTTCAACGCCGAGATGGCCGGCGCTGCCTGGGCGAACCCGCTGATCAACGTCATCTACCTGCCGTTGCTGGCCTGGGGGCCGCTGCTGGCCGCCGTGACGTGGCACTACCACCGCCGGACACGCAGGTCAGTACCCGTGCCCGATCAGGCACCCCTGGCCGGACTCGATTGACCTCCCCGCAGCCGAACCCGGACGCTCGAGGCCCATATCCGGCATAACCAAGGGGATTTCGTGACGGCGAAAACGTGGCTCGCAGCACCGGCGATCCTGCTGAGCCTGACCGCATGCGGCTCGACCGACGTGACCGGCTCAGCCGTCCCGCCCGCCAGCACGGCCCCCAAGCCGGCCGGTCCGCCCAGTTCCGGTGCCCCGACTTACCAGGTCGCGGTCGAACGCTGGGTCACCCAGATCCTGCAAAAGCACTACGCGAAAGCCTGCCTGTCCAGTGCGCCCGTGCTTCCACCCGGCAAAGACGCCAAGACGCTGTGCAAGAGCCCCGAGGCGCTCAAGGCCGCGGAGTCACTGCACGATGCCTGGGCCAAACCAGGCGTCCCCCTGCCGCCGCAAGGCAAAGTCACCGTCGACGAGGTCAGCGCGTCAGGAGACCAGGTCACCGTGCCCGACACCGCCGTCAAGCTCGACGGCCGCACATTGCGCAGCCTCGAACTCATCGGCTCTACCGGAAAAACGGGTTCGTTCAGTCTCACCTTCAAGGTCCAGAAACACGAGGCGGCCTGGTACGTCCAAGGCTTCGACCTCAACGCCTGATCCCGGAGGGAAAGCCGACTTTCGTCGGTCAAATAGGTCTGGACAACCTGGTGAGTGGTCTAGACAATAGCTAGCCAGGGGGTCGCATCGGACCGGAGGAACCGCAATGAAGCGTGCTCGTTTCCTCGTCGTGCTCCTGCTAGCCGCAGCCGGACTTGTCGTCGGCGGGCCGGCACAGGCGGCGAACCTGCTCGCCAACCCCGGTTTCGAAGCCGGTTCGACCTCCGGCTGGACGTGCCCGGCAGGCGCGGCCGTGAAGACGCCGGTGCACTCGGGGAGCTACGCCCTGGCCGTCACCCCCGGTGCTTCTGACCAGGGACAATGCACCCAAACCGTGTCCGTGCGCCCGAGCACGACCTACTCGGTCTCCGCGTGGGTCCAAGGCGCACCGGTGTACCTAGGCGTCACAGGCGGCTCCTCCACTTGGACGAACGCTTCGACGTACAGCCAGCTCTCGCTGTCCTTCACCACCACCGCGACCCAGACATCCGCCGAGCTGTACCTGCACGGCTGGTATGGCGCCGGCACGTACTACGCGGACGACGTAGTCCTAGACGGCCCCGGCGGAGACACCCCCGGCGCACCAGGCGTCCCGGGAACCCCGACCGTCGGCACCGTCACCGACACGTCGGTCGCCTTGAGCTGGGGCGCGGCCGCAGGCACCGTCACCGGCTACCGCGTCTACGAGGACAACACCCTGCGCGCCACCGTGACCGGAACGTCCACGACGCTCTCCGGCCTCACCGCCTGCACCTCGCACAGCTACTCGGTGACCGCCTTCAACGACAAGGCCGAGTCCGCCCACACCCCCGCGGCTTCCGCGACCACCAGCGGCTGCACCAGCGCCGGCCTGCCAAAACACGCACTGATCGGCTACGTCCACGCAAGCTTCGCGAACGGCTCCGGGTACATGAAGCTCGCCGACGTCCCGAACGCCTGGGACATCATCGACCTGGCCTTCGCCGAACCAACGTCAGTGACCTCAGGCGACGTCCGCTTCAACCGTTGCTCGACCACCGAATGCCCCGGCGTGGAAAGCGACGCGGACTTCATCGCGGCCATCCGCGCGAAGCAGGCGCAGGGCAAGAAGGTCCTGATCTCGATCGGCGGCCAAAACGGCGAAGTCCAACTGACGAGCACCGCCGCCCGCGACAACTTCGTCAACTCCGTCGCAGCGATCATCGACAAATACGGTCTGGACGGCCTTGACGTCGACTTCGAAAGCCAGTCGCTGTCCCTGAACTCAGGCGACACAGACTTCCACAACCCGACCACACCAGTGATCGTCAACCTGATCTCGGCTCTAAAGACCCTGAAAGCCCGCTATGGCACCAAATTCGTCCTGACGATGGCCCCAGAAACGTTCTTTGTCCAGGTGGGCTACCAGTTCTATGGCGGCGCAGGCGGGGGCGACGGCCGTACCGGTGCCTACCTGCCAGTCATCTACGCCATGCGCGACGACCTGACTGTGCTGCACGTCCAGGATTACAACTCCGGCCCAGTCATGGGATTGGACAACCAGTACCACACCATGGGCGGCGCGGACTTCCTGATCGCGATGACGGACATGCTCAAGTCCGGCTTCAAGGTCGCGAACACCGGCCAAACCTTCCCAGGCCTCCGCGAAGACCAGATCGCCGTCGGCCTGCCCGCCGCGGTCAGCGCAGGAAACGGCTACGTCGCCCCTGCCGAAGTCCAAACCGCCGTGACCTGCCTGGCCCATGGAACCGGCTGCGGCTCATACACCTTGCGCGGTGGACCGTCGCCTGCATTGCGAGGGTTGATGACTTGGTCGGTTAACTGGGATCGGTACTACAAGTGGGAGTTCCAGAACGCTCATCGGCCGTTCCTGGACGGTCTCGGCTGAGCACAGCCGTCACGATTACAGTTCTGCCCAGCCGCCAATATTGCGAAATGCGAAGCAACCCCACCTGGACGAGCATTCACCCGAAAGATTTAGCCGGATGCCAATAATCGACATCGGGGCCCGTTAACCCGATCGGCCCTCAAGTTCGGCGGCATATTCCGATTTCCGGCTGAATACCACCGGTCCCGCCTAGCGAAGCTATGGTTCGAGCCAGCCACGCAAGGGGAGGATGCAGATGGCTGAGCACATGACGCCGTCCGGCGGTACCGGTGCCGTCGGGACGCTCGCCGGGGCACTCGCGGGAGCGCGTTTTTTCCTCGCCGACGGCACGCCCAGAGCCGGCGGTGGTTCCTCCGGCGGCGGCGCACCTGGCTTTTACCTGAGCAAGGACGCGATGACCGCCGAACTCGACAACCTTCAGAACCTGCGGACGCGCATCGATTCCCAGATCGAAAAGGCCGTCCCGATGTGGACCATCACCCCGCCGGGGAAGGACCCTGCCTCGCTGCGGAACACCGACGCCAGCAACAACTCCGGTAACTACTACCGCGGCCACCTGATGCGGCAAAGCGCATACCTCGGCTCGATCATCCAGAAGATGAAAGACGCGCTGGGCATCCACGACGCACACGACCAGCAGGCCGGCCGGGACATCGGCAAGCAGGGCGAGGGACGCTTCTGATGCGTTCGATCCGTTTCCGCGTTCCCTTGCTCGCGCTGCTGCTCGCCGCCGGACTGGCCGCCTGCGGCGGCAACGGGGGGAAACCCGATCCCTTGCCCAGTACCGGATCTCCGAGCAGCGACGCACAGCGGCCTTCGTCAGAGGTTCCCAAGGTCGCGAGTCCGCTGCCGGCTTCTCTCGTCCAGGGCGATCCCTGCAAGGTGCTGACCGACGCACAGGTGAAGACGTTGTTCTCCGGTGTATCGCCTGAGGTGCAGCCGTCGCAGGACACGGGAGTCGCCAAACAATGCCGGTGGTCGAATCCGAGCCGCGGCTCAGGCATCGGCGTGCAACTCGTGTACGCGTGGAAGGACGGTCTCGGCCACGTTTACGCGAAGAAGAACGAAGGCTTCTTCGAAGAACTCGCACCCGTGCAGGGCTACCCCGTGGTGGCTTACGGGCCGACCGACGACCGCCCAACCGGCCGATGCAGCGTCGCGATCGGCATCGCTGACGACGCCGCTTTCGAGGTAGATGTGAAACTGGCCGACTCTCAAGCGGGGAAGGGCGCCGATCCCTGCCAGGACGCCCAGCACGTCGCCGACCTGGCCGTCACCACGTTGAAGGGCGGCGCGTGAGCATGTCGTCCTTGACCGACTCGTACCTGGCGGTCCTGAAGCAGATGCAGGCCGAAGGCCTCATCATCCTGCCCGGCGAACTCGTGCGACGGGTGAAAGCGGGCCCCGGACCGGACAGTCTCGGGCGGGCGCAGCACACCGCGTCACTCCAGTCCGCCGAGCAGCACGGCATCGAATCCGACACTCTGACAACAGTCGGCCGTCTGGAAAGCGCCTGGTCAGGGCAGAGCGGAGACGCGGCCAGGGGATCGTTGCGCCCGCTGGCGGATGTCGCGGCGTCCGCGTCGGTGGCGCTGCACGACAGCCAGGCCACGCTCGCTGACCAGTCGCATGCGTTCACCTCGGCTCGAGATTCGCTGCAGGACGTCTCCGACGACCCACCCAGCCGGTCGGCGTGGGACGTCCTCACGCCTTGGGACACCGACAACGAGAAGAAGATCAACGCGCGCAACGCGGCCGTCGAACAGAACAACGCCGTGTATCAGGGATTCACCGGAACCAGCGACGGCCACGCCCGGAAAATGCCCATCGACTACGGACAGGTCCCCGATTCCTCGGACGGCACCTACAACCTGGCACCGGCCAAGGACCCCGGCCAGAGCGGCACACAGGAGCACCACCGGCAGCAGGTCGCCACGCCCCTCCACAACCCCGACGCCTACCGTCCGGCCGATCAGCCCGGTCCAGCAGCCGGGGCCCCGCCGGGACTGAGCACCATGCCTCTTTGGCACAGCGCCATTCCCGGCGACAGTCACCCTCCGGCCTATCCGCCCCCGGTCTCGCACGGCGACGACAGCACCGGCACTTCCGGCTACGTCCCGCCCGGCTCCCCCGGCATGGACCGCACCCCGGTGCAGTTCGGGCCCAGCGGCTCTACTTCCGGCTACGCTCCCGGCGGTTCCAGCGGCTACCCCAATCCCGGCCAGCTCACCGGCATGCCCGGGTCCTTCGGACCCATCGGCGGAACGGGAACACCCAGCGCTGGCGTCAGCCGTCCCGACACCTCCGCGCGCGGCGGCCGACCTAGCGGCCCCGGCGAGGCAGGGAAGTCGACCGGAGCCAACCGGTTCGGCGAGCCGGAGCGCGGGATGCGCGGAGGATCGAGCACCGGTGCGCCCGGAGCTAAAGGAACCAACGGCATGCCCATGGCAGGCGGCGCGGGAAAAGGCGGCAAAGGCGAAGAGGACGAAGAGAAGAAAGCCGCGTCCTACTTGCAGGAAGCCGACCCGAACTCGTTGTTCGGCTACGACGGCAGAGCGACGCCGCCGGTCATCGGCGAATAGACAGCATCGAACGGCAGTGGGGGGAACAACGTGATGCTGCTCGACGCCCCGGTGACCGTCCCGCGCCTGGCGGTCGCGAAAGCCTGGGAATGGGAACAGATCGGCCCGGCACATCCGGTTCTGGGCGTCGTCGACGTGTGGGTCGAAAAAGACGCCGCCATGCGCTTGGATGCCCTGACCCGTCAGGTTCTGGCCGAGCCCGGCTTCTTCGACTTGCGTGCCGACAGGATCACCGCGGAGTTCCGCGACCTGATGCTGGCGGTCGCCAACGCCGAGGCGGAATGCTACGGCTGGTCCAGCAGCGGAGACCGGGACCGCGCGACGCTCGCGGTCCGCGCCGGCCGCAACGCCGTCCTCGTCATCGTTGAGGACGAACTGCTGACTTTGACGACGATCGGCGCGAACCAGCTGATCCGCGCGGTCGTCGAACAACTGCCGGATTTCCCAGCCGCCACGATCACCGAATTCACCGTCCCCAAAGCCGAATACGACCAGGGCCGGGTCAGCGACTCGTACACATTGGACACCAGCAGCGACTACACCCGCACTTCCCCCGAGGACCGGCTCCGCACCTTGATGGAGTCGCGAAGGGCCGCCAGCCACCAGTTGTTCGTCGCCGCCCGGCCCGGCGGCGCCCGGAGCGCCAGCATGCCGTTGACCGCCTTGGACAGCCTCGACCACGGCAGAGTCCTCACCTACCTGCTGGACGGACCGCACGGCGACGTCGCCATCGCCTGCGGCCCCGGTACCGCCGATTACCTCACCAGCGCCCTCGAAAACACCCTCGGTTCGCTCCGCGGCTGATCAGGCAGAGAATCGCTCTTAGGCCACTGCCTAGTCTTTCCGCCAACCAGGGTCCCCGAAAGCGTCCGCCAGCTCATCCGCACGGCAAGACTCCCCGCAATGCGCACCCAGCGCCAGCTCAGCCCCGGCGTCCCGCCAGAACCGCGCCTGCTCGGCGGTGGTCAAACCGTCCACGATGACCTCCGCCCCGACCCGGTGCGCCAAGCTCGGCAGCTCCCGGAACAGGTCGACCACCGGCGAGTCCGGCGCGACCCCGTCCAGCAGCCCGCAGTCCAGCCGCACGCCGTACACCGGCAGGTCGACCAGCGCGGCCAGCGCGCCGTCGCCCAGCCCGCTGACGCTGATCACCGGCCGCACTCCCAGGCCGGACAGCTCCCGCAGGTTGTCCCTGGACTCGCCGAGGTCGGCGGCCAGGGCCAGCATGGGCAGTTCGACCAGCAGCCGCTCGGCCGGGAAGCGCGTCTCCTCCAGCACGCCGACCACCCGGGTGAGCAGATCCGTATCGGCCGCCTGGTGCGGGCTCAGACTGACCAGCAGTCGCAGGTCGCGGTCGAGCCGTTGCCGCCACCAGCCGACCTGTTCGCAGGCGGTGTTCAGCAGCCATTCGCCGATCGGCAGCGTCAGCCCGGTGGTCTCGGCCAGGCTGCGGCAGCGCTCGTCGGACAGCGCGCCCGCGCCGGGCGGATCCCAGCTGAGCAGCACTTCCACCCCGTGCACCGCGCCGTCGCCCAGCCGCATCAGCGGCCGGTACCGCTCCTGGACATCCCCGTGTTCGAAGGCGCCCGGCATGACCGCGGCCAGCTCGTCGGTCTTGCGGTCCATCCGGTTCTGCTCGGGATGCGACAGCTCCCACTGCCCGTGCCCGTTGGCTTTGGCCCGGCGCAGTGCCTGGTGGGACTCGCGCAGCAGATCGGCGGCGTCGCGGCCGTCGGCGGTCCGGCTGACCACGCCGACGCTGATCGACAGGGCCAGCCCGTGTCCGTCCACATAGGTCGGTTCGGCCAGCTCCTGGCGCAGCTCGCGCACCAAGCACCCCGGCGGCGGGGTGTCCGGCGCGTTCTCCACCAGCACCGCGAACTCCGCGTCCCCGAACCGCGAGAGAAGGGCTTTCTCCTTTGCCAGCACGGACTTCAGCCGCCGCGCCACGGTGACCAGCAGCTGTTCGGCCGCGCGCTCGCCGAGGCCGTTGCGCACCACCGCGAAAGCGTCCAGCTCCAGCCGCAGGAGCGTCACGCCCAGCTCCGGGTCGGCCTCGCCCAGCGCAGTCTCCATCCGCGTGCTGAAACACTGCCGGTTGGGCAGGCCGGTGAGCACGTCGTGCAGGGCCTGCCGGCTGATTTCGTTCTGCAGCAGGAACAACTCGGTGCCGTCCTCGACCACGGTGACGAAGTGGCTGGGCTCGTCCCCGGCACCGTGCAGCAGAGAGGCGGTCAACGACACCGAAACCGCCTCGCCGTCGTGGTGCAGCAGCCGCTGCGACTGCTTGATCCGCTCGACCTTGCCCGCCAGCAGCGCGCGGTAGTCCTCGCGCAGAACGGGCACGTAGTCGGGATGTACCAGCTCGAACAGGTCGCATCCGGTCAGCTCGTCCGGAGCGCGCCCGAGCATCACGCCCGCCGCGGCGTTCACGGTGACCAGCCTGCCGTCGAGATCGGCGACCAGGATGCCGCTCGCCGACGACGTAGCGACCTCGTCGAATCGCGCCTGTGCGGTCCGCAGCTCGTACTTGGCGTCCCGCACGGCCTTGAGCAGAGACAGTTTCAGGTTCTCCTGCTGGGCCAAGGTGGCACGCTGCGCGGCCGCCGCCACGCTCGCGGCCAGCGCGCCGAGCACGCCCACGACACGTTCGGCGATCTTTTCGACGGGCTGGAACTCGGGCAGCGCGAGCAGGCCCTTGCCCAATACGCCCATCGTGGCAGTGAGCGCCTGCCCGCCCGCGCAATTCAACTCGACCAGCCGAGTGCCCGCGGCCTCCAGCGAACCGGTACTGCCTGGCGGGTTCCCGGGCCCGCTCTCGTGCACCTCGGTGCACAAGTCGTCCAGCAGCGCGGCCAGCTCGGTCTCGAAACTGTTGTGCGCCAGCGGAACGTAGCCGGTCCCGCCCAGCAAGTAGGCCCACTTGCGCGCGAGCAGGACGCGTTCGCGGCGCCCGTCTTCGGACGGCTCCGGGAGCAAGGATCTGCCGGGCTCGGTCACGGGCTCACGACTTCCGCGCCACGCCTGCGTAGATCAGTTCGTTCCACACCGGGTCCTCGGCGATGTCGGTGGGTCCGGCCGGTCGCCAGTTGCCACAGCCCACCAGGCCCGGCTCGACCAGCGCCAAGTCCCCGAGCAGGCCCAAGACCTGGTCGTGGGGACGATCGTACGGCACCTCGCCGCGCCGATCGGCCAACCGGCCGGTGGCCTCGGCGATCACGTCCGGGTGCGCGTCGGACGTGAGGTGGGTGAAGGCGACCAAGCTGCCCGGGACCAGGGGTTCCTGATAGGCGCGCACCACCCCGGCCGGGTCGTCCTCGTCCGGGATCCAGTGCAACAGCATGATGCACAGCAGGCCCACCGGCTCGGAGAAGTCGATCAGCCGCCGGACCTCCGAGCTGTCCAGCACCCCGGCCACGTCCCGCACGTCCGTGTGCAGGACCGCGGTGCGGTCGTTGCCCGCTAGCAGCAGTTCGCTGTGCGCGACCGCCACCGCGTCCTTGTCGACGTAGACCACCCGGGCCTCGGGGTCCTCCAGCTGGGCGATCTCGTGCACATTGCCCACGGTGGGGATGCCCGCGCCCAAGTCGAGGAACTGACGGATGCCCCGCGCGAGCATGAAGCGCACCGCGCGGCCGAGGAACGCGCGGTTGAGCCGCGCCGACTGCCGGACCCAGGGCAAGGTCCGCTCGATGTAGTCCGCGGTGGTGCGGTCCGTCTCGAAGTTGTGTCTGCCGCCGAGCCAGTAATCGTACACTCGGGCGATATTCGGTGAACTCGTGTCTATTCCGGCCGGGACCCAGTCCCGTGTACCCACCATCGGCCACCTCATCGATTTGGGAGCCGGAACAGCATACTCACCCCGGCGGCGATGCCTTAATCCGTCAATCGTGGGTGGGGTGCTACCCATTCGGGCGCTGCCGGCGCGGCTGAATGGCGCGTAACGTAGCGGCCTTCCCGATTCCCCCTCATGCCAAGGAGTTCTCGTGTCGGTCCGGGCGGCACCCGGACGGTGGCCCCTGCTGGGACACACACCCGCACTGGTCCGCCGTCCCATCCCATTCACCGCCGGGCTGCGGGAACACGGCGATGTGGTCACGCTGTTTCTGGGTCGGCTCCACACCTATTTCGTCACGAATCCGGAAATTATTCACCGCGTATTAGTCACGAACGGCGCGAATTTCGGAAGCGGGTTCATGTTCCGCAAATTCCGCCCGTACGTGGGCAACGGCCTGGCCCTGTCCGACGAGCCCTTCCACCGCAGGCAGCGCAAGCTGATGCTGCCCGCCTTCGGTCAGCAGCACCTGCGCCGCTACGCCGAGAACTGGGTCCGGGCGACCACCGCGCTGGCCGAGTCCTGGCGGCCGGGCGAGGTGCGACAGATCGACGCGGACATGCAGGCCCTGGCCATGACCAACGTGGGCGAGGCGCTGTTCGGCACCGAACTGGGCGAGGAGGCGATCCGCGAGGCCCGCCGCTCGATCCCGCTGATCATTCAGCTGGGCATGTACCGGGTGCTCTCCCCGGGCTTCGCGGAGAAACTGCCGTTCAACCGCCGCTTCGACCAGGCCATCGCGCGCATGAAGGCCGTAGTGCAGGAGCTGATGGCGAGCCGCGACGCCGACACCGACCACGGTGACCTGCTGTCCACGCTGCTGCTGGCCAGGGACGCCGAGACCGGGGAGCGGATGACCCGGGAGCAGGTGCACGACGAGGTGATGACCCTGCTCACCGCGGGCACCGAGACCACTGCGCTGATCCTGGCCTGGACCTGCCACGAACTGGGGCGCGATCCCGCCCTGGCCGAACGGGTGCGGGCCGAGGCGGACCAGGTGCTGGGCGGGCGCCCGGCGACCTTCGACGACTTGCCCGCGCTGGTCTGCACCGGGCACGTGGTCAGCGAGGTGCTGCGGATGTACGCCCTGTGGATCCTGATGCGCCGGACCGAACAGGAGATCGACCTCGGCCCGGTGCGGCTGCGGCCCGGCGACGAGGTGATGTTCAGCCCGCTCACCATGCACACCGACCCCCGGTACTGGGATCACCCGGAAGTATTCGATCCGGACCGCTGGTCCACCGAGCGGGTGCGGTCGTTGCCGCCGGGGGTGTTCATTCCGTTCGGCAACGGGATCCGGCAGTGCATCGGCCGCCTGTTCGCGCAAGCCGAGGTGGTCCTCGGGGTGGCCACGATTTTCGCGCGGTGGCGCCTAGAACCCACCGGCCCGGTCCGGGTCCGGTACACCACCATCGCCTACCCACGTGGCATGCCGATGACGGTACGTCCGAGGAATTAGTCGCTCTCACAACGGAATATGGAGTTTTTGTGCGTTTGCTCTTGCGCCGCGCCGCCGTCGCGGCGGCGGCTCTGCTGTGCGCCGGTACGGTGCTCGCCCCAGCACAGGCGTCCGCCGACGAGGCGGTCTGCCAGGATCTGACCATCCCCGTGTCACTGGTGGACCTACCACCGCTCGGGCTCAACGACCAGACCATGTACGGCAGGCTGTGCGTCCCGCCGGGCGGCAGCCACACCCTGCAGGTGCTGGTGCCCGGCGGTACCTACAACTCGACCTACTACGACCCGCCCGGCCTTCCGGACACCCAATCGTTCCGCAAGGCGGTGAACAACGCCGGATACGCCACCCTTGCGGTGGACCGGGTCGGTTCAGGGCGCAGCTCCAAGCCGCCGAGCGCGCTGCTGACCGCGAGCAGCCAGGCCAACGCGGTGCACCACGCCATCCAGGCGATGCGGACGGGCACTGTGGGACCTCGATTCGACAAGATCGTCCTCGTCGGGCACTCGCTCGGATCGGCCACCACGATCATCGAGGCGGCCACCTTCCACGACGTGGACGGCGTGGTGGTCACCGGGTTCACCCACCGGCTCGCCCCGCTGACGGTGTCGCCCACGGTGGCCGCGGTGATCCCCGCGGCGCTGGACGAGAAGATGTCCAAGGTCGTCGGGCTGGACCCGGGGTACCTGACCACGGCGAACGGCACGCGATACGCCGCTTTCCACAATCCTGGGCCGTTCAACCAGCAGGTCATCGACGAGGACGAGGCGAACAAAGACCTGGTCACGGCCGGTGAGCTCGTGGACGCCGCCCTGCTCGGCATTGTGCTGCCCTACAGCAGGCAGATCAACGTGCCGGTGCTGGTGGCCATGGGCGAGGAGGACGGCGTGTTCTGCGGCCCGCTGGCCAGCGACTGCTCCAGCGCGGAAAGCCTGCGGCAAGGCGAGGCCGCGTACTACTCGCCCGAAGCGAACCTGCGCACGTTCGTGCTGCCAGGCTATGGGCACTCGATCAACTACGCGTCCAATGCACCACTGCTGCACGACGCGGTGACCAGCTGGACGAACGAAATGGTCGGCCAGTAACGCATTCTGTTTGAGCATTGCCCGTCCGGCTCCGCATGACCGGAGCCGGACGGGCAGAAGGCTCGCACGACATTCTGGAACTTGGCGGAACTGCTGCGTTCTATCGCCTGCCGCTGCCCGCGTCCTGATCGGCGTCGTCACCTGGGGTCGCTGCTGTACTTTGCTGCTGTACAACACGAAAAAGGCCCTTCCCGGATGCCGGAAAGGGCCTTTGATTCACTGTGGAGCTGAGGGGAATCGAACCCCTGACCTTCTCGATGCGAACGAGACGCGCTACCAACTGCGCTACAGCCCCTAGGAGCGTGAGCCCCTGTTGTTCAGTGCTTGGAAAGCTTAGCAGCGCCCTCCAGGCACCGAACAGCGGGGGTCACTCTCCGACGGCCCGGCGGTAGGGGCCCGCGGTGGGCTCGGCGAGTTCCTCGAATGCGGGGTCCTCGTCGTCCAGGTCGACCACGACGGCCTGGCGGCGAATGCGGGACATCGGGGACGGCTTGCGCTCCACGATGTCGCGCGGCACCTCGGGTTCGACGACCTCGACGTCCTCCTCTTCCTCCTCGAAAGAGTCGTACGCCTCGGGAGAAGGAGCAGGGGCCGTCGTCGAGTAGCGGGCCATCCGACGCTGCCGGATTTCGTTCTCGATGCGGACCTGACGGCGGAGGTACACGAGGTAGCCGACGAGGGCGATGTCGACCGCGGCGTGTGCCCACCACGCAAGGGAGAGCGCGAATCCGGCGATCACAGCCGTCACGACGGCGGCGATCAGCAGGATCACGACTATCCGCTGACGGAAAGCGTACTTGGCCTTGGCAGCGATCTCCGCCGCTTCCGGGTCGAAGCCACCTCGGCCGGGCCGGTAGCTGCGGCGTTCGCGGCGCGGCGCGGCGGCACGTTCGGCGCGCGCGGGCTGCGGGAGCGGCTCCGGCTCGGGTTCGGGCTCCTCGTCCAGGTCAGCGTCGAGTTCCGCCTCGAGTTCGGCGAGATCGTCCTCCACCGAAGGCTTCGCATTGTCGGACACGGCGTCGTCCTCCTGTCCCTCGTTGCGAGCACTGCCCCTTCGCACTACCCGGGCGGCCAGCGCGGAGGTTGGCGTCCGCGCGACTTGCTGGCGTTTGCGAGCCACCATGGGCACGAGAACGACGAGCCATGCCGCGGCGAGCGCGACGATGATCACCGAACTGGGCATCTCCCGTCACCTCCCCCGATCCTCTGCTGTAGTCACGCTAGCCACAACAGTCACACAGGAGGCGCAGACTCGCCGGGTTCGATCACGAAAATGCATCACCGCATTAGGTGAATCTCACAGGATGTGGTAACGCGTGATCATGCTGGGACGCGTAGTCACCGTCAGGCCAGGTCGGCGCGCCCGGAGGCCACCAGTCGGGACACCAGGCCGTCGCCGGTCTCTTCTTTCGTCACGGCGAAACACAGGTGGTCACGCCATGCGCCAGCGACGTCGAGGTACCGCTCGAACAGCCCTTCCTGCCGATATCCGGCCTTCGTGAGCACGCGGATGCTGGCGTTGTTCTCCGGGCGCACGGTCGCTTCCAGCCGGTGCAGGCCGGCGACATCGAAAGCGTGATCTGTCACGAGCGCGACGGCCGCCGTGGCCACGCCTCCCCGGACGATCTCGGACGACACCCAGTACCCGATCCAGGCCGACCGGAGTGCGGCTCGGATCACGTTACCGACAGTGATCTGCCCGGCGAACTTTCCGTCCACCGTGATCGTGAACGGCAGGCACTGGCCCCGCCGCGCCAGCCCGCGCAGCGCCGCCCACTGCGACGGCCACGACCAGAACGCGTTGCGGTCGGCCCACGGCCCGATGCCGGTCGGCTCCCACTCCTCGAGGTGCTCGCGGTCGCGCAGCCGGACGCGGCTCCACTCGCTCGCGTCGCGCAGCCGCGCCGGGCGCACGGCGAGCACGCCTGCCGGGACCCGCAGCGGGCCGAGCGTGGCGGGCCAGCCCGGGTGCCGGTTTTCGACCGAGTCGGCGAGTGCGGCCACGGATCAGGCGCGTTGGGCGAGGAAGGTGACCTTGACCTGGTCGCCCGCGGCCACCTCGGTGAGATCCTCTTCGACGGTGATGAGGCAGTTGGCCTCGGCCAGCGACGCGAGCAGGTGCGCGCCCGACGTGCCGAGCGGCTGCACCAGGTACTCGCCGTTCGCTTCGTCGCGCAGCAGCTGGCCGCGCAGGTAACCGCGACGGCCCTTCGTCGAGGTGATCGACGACAGCAGCCGCGCCCCGACCACCCGGCGGTGCGGGTTGCGGGTGCCGCGGGCGGTGCGGATCAGCGGCCGCACCAGCACCTCGAACACCACGAGCGCGCTCATCGGATTGCCCGGGATGAGGAACGTCGGCACCGAATCCGGGCCGAGCCTGCCGAAGCCCTGCACCGAACCGGGGTGCATCGCGACCCTGGTCAGGTCGATGTGCCCGAGGTCGGACAGCGCGGCGTGCACCTCGTCGCCGGAAGACCCGCCGGCCCCGCCCGCGACGACCACGATCTCGGACATCAGCAGCCGTCCTTCGACGACCTCGCGCAGCCGCTTCGGGTCGCCCGGCACGATGCCGACCCGGCTCACCTCGGCGCCGGCGTCGCGCGCGGCCGCGGCCAGCGCGTACGAGTTGACGTCGTAGACCTGGCCGACCGACGGCGTGCGGTCGATGTCCACCAGCTCGTCGCCGACCGACACGATCGACACCCGAGGCCGCGGGTAGACCAGCACCTTCGCACGGCCGACCGCGGCCAGCAGCCCGACCTGCGCGGAGCCGATGGTGTCGCCCTTGCGCACCGCGACATCGCCGATCTGCACGTCCTCGCCGGCCCGGCGCACGTAGCCGGCGGACGGCACGGACCTGGTCACGGTGACCTTGGCCTGGTGGCCGTCGGTGTAAGCGGTCGGGACCACGGCGTCGGCGAGCGTGGGCAGCGGCGCGCCGGTGTCGACGCGTACCGCCTGGCCCGGCTGCAACCGGCGCGGCTGACGCGAGCCAGCCGGGATTTCGCCGACGACCGGCAGCTGGACCGGTTCCTGTCCGGCGGTGCGCACGTCGACGCTCCGCACCGCGTATCCGTCCACCGCGGCCTGGTCGAACCCGGGCAGCGCGTGCTCGGCGACCACTTCCTCCGCGCAGAGCAGGCCCTGCGCTTCGGAGATAGCGACGCGAACCGGCCGCGGGCGCACGGCGGCGTCGAGAGTCAGCGCGATCTGCTCGTCGACCGAGCGGAAGTCTCCGGATTCAGCGGATTCTTCCGTCGGGACAAGGATTTCCGCCGTTTCCGCCGCTGCGACGGCCTGCACCGCCGGTTCGGTCGCCGCGCCTTCTTCGGTCGGGGTGGCGGGGGTGGAATCGAGGGAGTCCGTCATGGGCGATCGTTTCCGATCCGTTCGGTCAGCCAGGCGCGCAGCGACGGCCCGTAATCCGGGTCCTCGAGCGCGAAATCGACAGCGGCGCGGAGGAATCCGCCCGGGTTGCCCAGGTCGTGCCGCCCGCCGCGGTGGACGACGATGTGCACGGGGTGCCCTTCCTGGATCAGGAGCGCGACGGCGTCGGTGAGCTGCAGCTCGCCGCCCGCGCCGGGCTCGATCCGGCGCAGCGCGTCGAAAATCGCCCGGTCGAGCAGGTACCGCCCGGCCGCGGCGTAGGTCGACGGCGCGTCCTCCGGCTTGGGCTTCTCGACCATGCCGTGGACCTGCTTGACGTCCGGGTCGTCGGTGTCGGTGACGTCGAAGACGCCGTACGGGGAGATCTGCTCCTTCGGGATGTCGAAGGCGCACAGCACGCTTCCGCCGTGCTGGGCGCGGACGGCCGACATCCGGTCGAGGACCCCGGCGGGCAACACGAGGTCGTCGGGCAGGAGCACGGCGACGGCGGTGTCCTCGTCGGTCAGGTTCGGCTCGGCCTGCGCGACCGCGTGCCCGAGCCCGAGTGCCTGTTCCTGGATCGCGACCTCGACGTCCAGCAGTTCCGGCGCACGGCGGACCTTCGCCAGCAGCTCAGTCTTGCCCTTTTCCTCGAGCGTCTTCTCCAGGTCCGGTTTCGCCTCGAAGTACCGGACTACGGATTCCTTGCCCGGCGAGGTGACGATCACCAGCCGCTTCGCCCCCGCACTCGCCGCCTCGGTCGCGACGATCTCGATCCCCGGCGTGTCGACCACCGGCAGCAGCTCTTTGGGCACCGCTTTCGTGGTCGGCAGGAATCGCGTGCCGAGGCCTGCGGCAGGCACGATGGCGGTTCTGAAGGTCTGGGTGGTTGAGGCGCCCGTCATGGGCGCAAAGCCTAACCTGGTCTCATGCACGAGCCGGGCAATGAGACCCCGAGCAAGGCGGAGTGGCGGACACGAATCCTTCGCGCCCGCGCCGAACTGCCCCCCGAAGCCCATGCTCGCGAGGCGGCCGCCCTGGCGACCGCGGCGTCGTCGATCCACGCGGAAACGGTGTGCGCGTACCTCCCTTTCGGCACTGAGCCCGGCCGAATCTCCCTGGTGAACGCCCTGGCCGCGCGTGTTCTGCTGCCCGTCATCCCGGACACTCCCGGCCCGCTCGACTGGGCCGAGTACACCGGCCCGGACGCTCTGATCCCCGGCCGCCTCCGCGGCGTCCTGGAACCGTCAGGCCCACGACTGGGCATCAGCGCGGTGGCATCGGCACAGGTGCTGCTGATCCCAGCCCTGGCCGTCGACCGCCACGGCACCCGCCTCGGCCGCGGAGCCGGCTACTACGACCGCACCCTGACCGCCGCGGCCGACACCGCCCGCGTGGCTGTGGTGCGCGCAGAGGAGGTCGTCGACCACCTCCCGGCCGAACCCCACGACGTGCCCATGACCGCCGTCCTGACGCCCTCCGGCCTCATTCAGCTGCCGACCGCCGCTGGCGCTCGGTGAGGCGAGTGGTCACGACCACCTGACCGGGCCGCCGGGTTCGGCGCTACCGCTTCGGTGAGGCGAGTGGTCTTGACCACTCGACCAGGTATGTCGGGTTCGGTGTCGCCGCTCGGTGAGGCAAGTGGCCACGACCACTCGACCGGGCCGCGCCGGGTTCGGTGCCGCCGCCCGAACCGAATGACCGCCATCATGGCCCGCTGGCCAACTGCCCAGTCGCCAGCTGCCCAGCTGCCCAGTCGAAGGCCCCAGCCGATAGCGCCACCCGATCGAAGACCCCAGCCGACAAACTGCCGTCCGCCTGAAGACCCCCAGCCGATGGCCGCTACGACGGCCCCCGCTGCCGACCAGCGCCCGAACCGAAGAGCCGTCCGCGGACGCCCAGCAAGAGCCACCTCGCCAGCCTCAGCCGACACCCGGCATCCACAACCGCCCGGCACTGAGCCACCAGCTCCGACCAGGTCACTCGCGCCGCGCACGGTCAGCCGGACACGTCGCCAGCTCCGCCCACCTCATTCACCTCAGCGTTCACCCACGAACCACCCAACCTCCCAAATCACCGAAACCACGCATAAACCCGTAATCCACACCGGCAGCTGCCCAAACCGGCGCACTTCGAGCCGCCCACAGACACCGCCCGACCCCGCCAACCGGCCCAGCGAAGGCCCAACCGACCGGACCAGCCGCGGTCCAGCCACCGAGCCGCACCCGCCCAGGACGTCCTGACCAGCGCCAACCCGCCGCTACCCCTTCCGCCGCAGCACTGTGAGCAAGGGGTAATTGCGCTGAGGGAATGTCGTCCAGCACAATTGGGTTAGCACTCTTGTAGGTCGAGTGCCAGTGCATGAAGGAGCTTCAGTGCCCACGTACCAGTACGCCTGCAAGGAATGCGACCACCGCTTCGAAGCGGTGCAGTCCTTCTCCGACCCCAGCCTGACCGTCTGCCCGCAGTGCTCCGGTCCACTGCGCAAGGTCTTCAGCTCGGTCGGCGTGGTCTTCAAGGGCAGCGGGTTCTACCGCACGGATTCGCGTGAATCGAGCAAGTCGAGCACTTCCGCGACTCCGGCCAAGACCGAGAGCGCCAAGTCCGACTCGTCGTCCACCACCTCCTCTTCGTCGACGTCTTCTTCGTCCTCGAACACATCGTCCACGACGAGCACGACAAAAACGGCTTCCACGCCCTCCTGACCCCCGAGTTATCCACAAGGGGCCAGTTGTCCACAGGTTCGCGAATCGACCCTTTCGGTCGGTTCGCGACGTCCTTAACGTCGGATTCGTGCGGCATCCCGTCGCATCGGAACCGACGAGGGGACAACCGTGAACACCTTGCTCAGCCGCCTTCCCGCGCTGCCTGACGTCCGTCTGCCGCGCGGTCGGCGAGCCCGGATGCTCCGCCGGTGTCTCGCGGCGGCCTTGCTCTTGGCCGGCCTGCTCGTCCTGTTCCTCCCGCCCTCCGCACGGGGCGCACCCGCCACAACAACGGTGGTCTCCGCACGCGATCTGCCCGCGGGCTCGGTCCTGCGCGCTGCTGACGTGCGGACCGTCGCGCTGCCCGACGACCTCCGCCCGTCCGGTGCACTGTCGGCGTCCGACGCGGCGGTGGGGCGGCTGCTGTCCGGCGCGGCCCGGGCCGGCGAGCCCATCACCGACGTCCGGCTCCTCGGCAACAACCTCCCCGTAACGGGTGAACCCGGCGCGGTCACGGTCGCCGTCCGGCTCGCGGACGCGGCCGTCGCCGAGCTGCTTCAGCCGGGTCAGCGCGTCGACGTCGTCGCGGGCGCGGATACCACAAATTCCGCGTCTGTGCTGGCCAGAGGGGCCGCGGTGGTCACCGTCCGGCGTTCCGACGACTCCGGGAACCGCACGCTGGGTCCACCGCAGAAGGGTCCGCTGGTACTGCTCGCGCTGCCGGCGCAGGTTGCCACGCAGGTCGCTGCTTCCTCGCTCGAACGACCGGTAGCGGTTACTCTCCGCTAACCCGACCCTGTTCTGATGAGCGACGGCTGTCTCACGACGGCCAGACGCCCGTCCCGAATCCCCTGGGAGCAGCAGTGCTGAAAGGTTTCAAGGACTTTCTGATGCGCGGCAACGTCGTCGACCTCGCGGTCGCCGTCGTGATCGGCGCCGCGTTCACCGCGATCGTCACGGCGTTCACCAACGGCCTGATCAAGCCGTTGATCAACGCGCTCGGCGGCTCGGACGCGGCGAAAGGCCTCGGCTTCAACGTCCTGCACGGCAACGACTCGACGTTCATGGACTTCGGCGGCGTGATCAACGCGGCGATCAACTTCGTGATCGTCGCCGCGATCGTCTACTTCCTGATCGTCCTGCCGATGAAACACGTCCAGGAGCGGCGCAAGCGCGGCGAGGAGAAGGGCCCGGCCGAGCCGACGGACGTCGAGCTGCTCACCGAAATCCGCGACCTGCTGCGCGCGCAGCAGGGCAACGGCTCCTCCAGCAGCGGCAACTGAGGGGTCAGCGATCGTGATGCGGGGGCCGGTTCTCGAGGTACCACGAATCCGGAGTGGTCTCCGGGCCCCGGCCCCGCTCATCGGACGTGGTCTCCGGCAGCACGTCGCCGAAGATCTCGTCGACCCGGCGGCGGCGCTGGGCCTCGGTCACGCGGGGACGTCGTTCTTCGTGCGGCATGGGTCCATCGTCCCACCTGTTGTTTGACAAGTGCAGAGAGATACCCCGCCGGGCTCAGACCTCTTCGAGGCCGGAGAGCTCGTCGATCACGTGCGGGACCAGCGAGGAAAGGGTCGCCATGCCGTCGCGCACAGCCGCGCGCGAACCGGCCAGGTTGACCACCAGCGTGCTGCCCGAAACTCCGGCAAGGCCGCGGGAGATCCCGGCGTCGACCGCGCCCGCTGCCAGTCCCGAAGCGCGCAGGGCTTCGCCGATGCCCGGGATCGGACGGTCGAGAACGCCGGAGGTGGCGTCCGGTGTGCGGTCGCGCGGCGACACCCCGGTGCCGCCGACCGTGATCACCAGGTCCGCACCGCCGATCACCGCCGTGTTGAGCGCGTTGCGGATGCCCGCCGTCTCGGCCTCGACCACGACGACGCCGTCGACGATGAACCCGGCCTCCTCGAGCAGCTCGGTGACGAGCGGCCCGGAGGTGTCCTCGTGCTCCCCGTGCGCGACCCGGTCGTCCACAATCACCACGAGTGCCCGGCCCAGCCGCTGTGCGCTCCGTTCCATGCCGACACCGTATCCGGTTCCGGGCCCCCTTCGCCGCCGCGGGCCCGGTGATTTCTGACGATTCGGTGACGTGGTCCGCGCAGGCCGCGCGCGCCACAGGGCAGGCGGCCTAACGTCGGCGAGGTGCGAGTGCTCATCACCGGCGGCGCCGGGTTCATCGGGTCCCGGATCGCTGACCAGCTGGCCGACGACGGCGACGAGGTCGTCGTGCTGGACAACCTGCTGTCCACCGCGCACGGCTCCACCACGCCACCCGAATACACCCGGCGGCACCGCTTCCTGCGCGGTGACGTCACCGACACCGAGATCGTCGCCGAACTGCTCGACGGCGTCGACGCGGTCTGCCACCAAGCCGCGGTGGTCGGGCACGGAGTGGATCCCTCCGACGCGCCCTCGTACGCGCTGAACAACGACTACGGCACCGCCGTGCTGCTGGCCGCGATGCACGCGGCGAAGGTGCGCAAACTCGTGCTCGCCTCGTCGATGGTGGTCTATGGCGAGGGCCGTTACGCGTGTGCGGAGCACGGCGTCGTCCCACCGTCGCCTCGTCGGCAGTCCGATGTGGACGCCGGACGATTCGAACCCACCTGCCCGCACTGCGGTGCCGAGTTGGGCTGGCAACTCGTGCCCGAAAACGCGCCGCTGCTGCCTCGAAGCACGTACGCGGCAACCAAACTGGCGCAAGAACACCTCGCGGGCGCATGGGCACGGCAGACCGGCGGCACGGTCTGGGCGTTGCGCTACCACAACGTCTACGGCCCGCGGATGCCGCAGAACACGCCGTACGCCGGGGTGGCGTCCCTGTTCCGCTCGGCGCTGGAACGCGGCGAGGCGCCGACCGTGCTGGAGGACGGACGGCAGCAGCGAGATTTCGTGCACGTGGACGACGTGGCCCGAGCGAACGTCCTCGCGCTCCGGAGCGACGGTCCGGAGGCAGACCTCACGCCGCTGAACATCTGTTCCGGACAGCCGCACAGTGTCGGCGACCTGGCCCGGGAGCTGGCCCGCGCCTGCGGCGGGCCGGAGCCGCGGATCGTCGGCGGCGCGCGGCCGGCTGATGTCCGGCACGTGGTCGCTGACCCGGCCCGAGCACGGGAGCTGCTCGGATTCCGGGCGGAAACGTCCTTCGCGGACGGCATCGCCGCGTTCGCCACCGCGGAGCTCCGCGCACCCGTCACCCGATGAGGTGAAGATCACTTTCCGGAATGAATCGGCCGTACCGGATCTTGATGTTGGGCATGCGTTCCATCGTGGTGGGGGATATCGAAATCCACGCACTGACCGACGGACGGCTGCAGCTGCCGTCGTCGTTCTTTCCGGGACTCCTGGGCAAGCGCTCGGCACCGAGCACCGTGCCCGTGGTCCTTGGCGCATTCCTGATCCGGACGAGCGGCCGCACCGTGCTGGTCGACGCTGGTTTCGGTCCGCGTCCGACCGGTGAGCCGCACCTGCCGCAGCACTCCAAAGAGCAGCTGCACCCGGTCGTCAGCGCCGCCGAAACCGAGCACACCGGAAGCTTGCCCGCAGCGCTCGCCGAAGCCGGAGTGGCCCGCGAAAACATCGACACCGTGGTGCTGACTCATCTGCACGCCGACCACATCGGCTGGGTCGCGCCGAACGGCGAGCCGTACTTCCCGAACGCCGAAGTGCGGTACGGCGCGCCCGACTGGGCGGCGTTCGTCGAACCGGCGGGTCGACACGACCGCGGCCGGGTAGCGCTGGAAGCCCTTCGCGCCCAGGGCAAACTGCGTCCGATGCTGGACGGCGAAACGGTCGCTCCCGGCGTCACCGTTCGGCATGCTCCCGGGCACACGCCGGGGCATCACGTGCTGGAGGTCGCGGATCAGGACCGTCGCGCCGTCCTGATCGGTGACGTGTTCCAGATTCCGGAGCAGATGGCCGATCCGACGATCGGTGCCGCGTCCGACGTCGATCCGGGGCAGGCGGAGCTGACCCGTCGTCGCTGGCTGGGCGAGGTGGCCGGCACCGGGACCATCGTCGCGGCGGCGCATTTCCCGGACGAGCCGTTCTTCCGGATCGCGGCCGACCGCACCGTGGAGCCGATCTCGGCCGTCGCCGCACCCTGACCGTCCACAATAGACAGTTCAGGACGCCGCCAACGGCAACCGCACCTCGAAGCGGCATCCTGGGCCGTGGTTCTGCACGCCGATCCGTCCTCGATGTGCCTCCACCAGGCCCTTCGCGATCGCCAGGCCCAGTCCGCCGCCGCTGGTGGTGCCGCTGCGGTCGGGGGTGCGGGCTTGCGTGCCGCGGAAGGCGACGTCGAAAACCCGGCTGATCTCGTCGTCCGGAATCCCGCCGCAGCCGTCGTCCACGGCCAGCAGCGCCTGGCCGCCGTCGATGCCGAGCTGCACGGCGACCGTGCCGTCCGGAGGGGTGTGCCGGATGGCGTTGGACACGAGGTTCCGCACGATCCGCGCCAGCTCCGGATCGCTGCCGGACACCACCGGCCACGCCGACGCGTTTTCCAGCACCCGCACGCGTTTGCGGTCCGCCACCGGTGCCTGCGCGGCGACCGCGTCGCTCACCACGTCGCGCAGCGGGACCGCCGACATGCTCAGTTCTAGTGCTCCCGCGGTGATCCGGGACAACTCGAACAAGTCGCCGACCATGCCGGACAGCCGGGTGGTCTCGCCGCTGATGCGCTGGGCGTAGTCGGCCACCTCAGCGCGCTCCGAGACCACGCCGTCGGCCAGTGCCTCCGCCATCGCCTGGATCCCGGCCAGCGGACTGCGAAGGTCGTGGCTGATCCACGCGACCAGTTCGCGACGCGACTTCTCCGCCGCGCGTTCGCGTTCTCGCGCCTCGCGTTCCCACACGCTGCGCCGCGCGATGACCCGGCCCAGCACCATCGCCGCGGGCACCGCGACTAGTGCCACGAGCAGGCACACGAGCAGTTCGGTGGTCAGGGCCTCGGTGAACATGAAGCCGCTCACGCCGAGGATTCCGACCAGCATCGCCGCGATCGGAGTCAGCACGAGGGTGGTCATCGTGGTGGCCAGCGACCGGCGCCGCAGCAGGTAAAGCGCGAGCCCGCCCAAGGCCGCCACGGGCAAGGCGAACAGCAAGGCGAGCGGAAGAATGTGCAGGACGTGGACGAACATGTCCCACGCCGACTCGCCCGAGCCGATCATGACTGTGTCCGGTCGTAGCGGTAGCCGACGCCCCACACCGTCGCGACGCGGATCGGTTTCGCCGGGTCACGCTCGATCTTCTCGCGCAGCCGCCGCACGTGGACGGTCACCGTGGACTGGTCGCCGAAGTCCCAGCCCCACACCTTCTCCAGCAGGTCAGCCCGGCTGAACGCGACGCCGGGGTGGGAGAGGAAGAACGCGAGGAGGTCGAACTCGCGTGTGGTCAGCGGCAGCACCGCGCCGTCGAGAGTCGCTTGGCGGGCGGTCATCTGGAGCCGGAGGTTGCCGTCCGCCAGCTCAGCGGTGGGCGGCTCAGGTCGTGGCATCCGGGCCCGGCGCAGCACGGATGCCACGCGCAGCGTGAGTTCCTTGGGGCTGAACGGTTTGGTGACGTAGTCGTCGGCCCCCAGCTGTAGCCCGGCGATGCGGTTTTCCTCCTCGCCCAGTGCGGTAAGCATGACGATCGGCACCTGGCTCGTCTGCCGCAGCCGCCGGCACACCTCCAGGCCGTTGAGTCCGGGCATCATCACGTCGAGCACCACCAGGTCCGGCACGCGCTCGGCGAATTGGGCGAGCGCCGCCGTGCCGTCGCCGGCCAGGTCGACGGTGAAACCGGCGGTTTCGAGGTAACGGCGGACGACGTCGCGCACCGTTTCGTCGTCGTCGACCACGAGCACACGACCCGCTTGGTCTTCCATGCCTCACCTCACCAGTTCGTCAACAGCAGGTGGTTGACCGCGAGCGCGACCACCGCCTGTCCGGCCAGCCACCAGCGGCGGTGGCCCGCCGGAAGCAGCGCCGTGGCCGGGATCAGCCACGCGCCGAACGGTAGCCAGATCCGTTCTACCTCAGCCTTCGACAGGCCGGACGAATCGGCGAACACGATCGTGAGCACAGCCGCGACCACGATCAGCAGCACCGGATCGCGCAGGAGCGTCTTGCGAGACGGCAAGAAGACGGCCGAAGCCACTCCCCTGCGGGCCGCCGCGACCACTGCTGGCCCGCACGCGACCGCCACCGCGGCCAGGTCGGCCCACACCCAGTAGGAATACGGCCGCACTACCGCGACGCCCTGGTAGTAGCGCTCGACCACGAGGTGGTAGCCGTCGAACCACCAGAATCCGGCCAGGGCGAACACGGCGATCACTGCCAACGCGCCGAGGACAGCGGCTGCCGCGGCCCGCCATTGTCGGCCGAGCAACGCGACGGCCAGCGCGACCAAGCCGAGCAGGACAAGGCCGTAGGAGAGGAAGATGCCGAATCCGATGAGAATCCCGGCAGCCAATCCGGTGGGCCAGGCGTAACCACGGCGCTCGCGGAAGCCCACCGACGCGAGGGCGAGCAGTGCGATGCCGGTGGCGGTCACGCCAGCGAAGAGACCGTCAGCGGACACTCCCAGCCAGATAGCACCTGGGCTGAGCACGGCGAACGGCAGCGCCGCGCGGGCTGCGTCGGGACGGCCGAGCAGGGCAATCGTCGCTGGTACCGCGACCGCGACCAGTGCGGCCACCAGCACCACGGCGGTCGACGCCCACGCACCGCCGTGGAGACCGAGCCGGTCGAGCCAGACGAAGACGAGCGTCGCGCCGGGCGGGTGTCCGGACACGTGGGTGGTCCACGAGTTCGGCTGGAAATCGAGGATGCGCGAGGAGAATTCGCGGAGGAAGCGCGGGATGTCCGTGATGCCGGGGACTTCGTGCAGGTACTCCTGCGGAGTGGTCAGCCGGCCGGTGAAGCCGCGGGTCCAGCCGTCCACCAAGGCGAGCGAGAAGATCCAGGCGAGGGACGCCAGGTAGCCAGCAGCCAGGGCGCGTCGCCATCGCAGCCGGGCGGCCAAGGCCGGGCCGTACAGGACGACACCGGCGGCGATCAGGACAGCGAACACCGAGCCGGGACCGACGTGCGGCAGCCAATACGCGAACAGCGGCGGTGCGAACGCGTAGATCACCACGCCCGAGCCTGGCCGGTTGTAGTACACGCCAACGGCAGTCGCGGCGGCGATCACCACGAGGGTGACGCCGACCGTCACGAGATCACCGCGGAACCGGGGACGGACGGGAACCGGGGGCGGCGGCTCGGCGAGCCGGGCAGCCTTCGTCGACTCGCTCATCGCCGGTCACGATAACCCCGTCGGCGGCCGTTCGGCAGGTTTCCCGCGGATCCGTGAGAAGTCGGTAAGATCTTGACCGACGTCAGGATTTGGTAAGCACAGCAAGGGTTCTGCACTGTCCTTTCCAGACTTACCGTACGCCTCGTGAACGAATTCGGAGTGGACGTCGTCCTCCCCTGTCTCGACGAGGCGGCCGCACTGCCCGGCGTGCTCGCCGGCCTCCCGCCGGGGTATCGCGCGATCCTCGTGGACAACGGATCGAGCGACGGTTCTCCCGGCGTCGCGGCCGCGCACGGCGCGAAGGTCGTCGACGAGCCGCGGCGCGGTTACGGGGCCGCCGTCCACACCGGGCTGGAGAACGCGACCGCTGACATCGTCTGTTTCGCGGATGCGGACGGATCGCTCGATCTGGCCGAACTGCCTCGTCTGGTCGCCGCGGTCGCGGATGGCGCTGACCTCGCGGTCGGACGGCGGGTGCCGGTGTCCCGGGCGGCTTGGCCGTGGCACGCGAGAGCAGGCAATGCCGTCCTCTCACTGCTCTTGCGGTCGCGCGGGCTGCCGGTGCGGGACATCGCGCCGCTGCGGGCGGTGCGTCGCCGGGAACTGCTGGCTCTCGGCGTTGCCGACCGGGCGTTCGGCTATCCGCTTGAGCTGCTGGTGAAGGCTCAGCGTGCGGGCTGGGTGGTCCAGGAATTCGACGTCACTTACCGGGAACGGGCGCGGGGCACGAAATCGAAGGTGTCCGGTTCGGTGCGCGGCACATTGCGTGCGGTGCGGGACTTCGGGCGGGTGTTGGTCCGATGAAGTTCTGCCTGCTTGTGGTCGCGAAAGCCCCGGTGCCGGGGTTCGCGAAGACTCGGTTGTGCCCGCCCGCGACCGCGGAACAGGCAGCGGAGATCGCCGCTGCTGCGCTGCTCGACACGTTGGACGCCGCGTTCGCCACGGACGGCGCGATCACCGTGGTGGCGATGACGGGCGACCTCGCGGCAGCGGCGCGGGGTGCCGAGATCGGTCGCGCATTGCGCAAGGCGACTGTGATTGCGCAACGGGGCTGGGATTTCGGTACCCGGCTGGCCAATGCGCATTCCGACACCGCTGCGGTGCATGCCGGTTTGCCCGTGCTGCAGATCGGCATGGACACGCCGCAGGTCTCTCCCGCGTTGTTCGCGGCGGCGATCGAGCCGGTCGTCGCCGGAGCCAGCCGCGCGGTGCTGGGCGACGCTGAAGACGGCGGCTGGTGGGGGCTTGGGCTCGCTGATCCGCGGCAGGCGCAAGTGCTCGCCGGAGTTCCGATGTCGCGTCCGGATACTGGGTTTCGCACCCGATCGGCGTTGGCGGATGCGGGGCTCCGGGCAGGTGAGCTGCCGACGTTGTCCGATGTGGACACCATGGCGGACGCGGTGCGAGTGGCCGCGATCCGGCCCGGCGGCAGGTTCGCGGCCGCGGTCGACGCAGTGGGAGCGATGGCATGAAACTCGTGACCGGCCGGGAATTCGACCGCGGGCTTCTTGGCTATCACTGCTGGCTGGAGTTGGCGAACGGTGGCCGCATCGAGCTTCCGGTCGGTCGTTGGGCGGACGGTTGCGACGCGGGCGACGCCGTCCTGCTCGACGCGTGCGAGGGTCCGACGCTCGACGTCGGCTGCGGACCTGGCCGTCTTACTGCCGCGTTGACGCGCCGAGGCGTGGTGACCCTTGGTGTGGACAGCTCGCCGGTCGCCGTGCGACTGACTCGACGCCGTGGGGCGAGCGCGTTGCAGCGCAACGTTTTCGCTCGCTTGCCTGGCGAGGGACGATGGAATCACGTGTTGCTGGCCGACGGCAACATCGGGATCGGTGGCGATCCCGATGCGCTGCTGCGGCGAGTACGCGAGTTGCTCACGCCCGACGGTGACGTGCTCGTCGAGTTGGAGGAGCCCGGCCACGGCGTACGCCGGGATCACGTCCGGCTGCGGCCGGATCCCGCGGACGGCCGGTGGTTCACGTGGGCGTGGGTCGGCGTCGACGCCATCGCGGAAATCGCGGTACGGACTGGGTTCCGGGTTGTGTGGACGACCAGTCGCGGGCACCGCTGGTTCGCGAAGCTGGCACGCGCGTGAAACGCGGACGGCTGGCGGCCGCGTGGCGCCGACTCGATGCTCGGGTCACCTCGGCACAAGCCAAGATCGGCGAACGAGCCCGTGCCGTCGATCGCCGGGTCCCGAAGGCGGAGCAGTTCAAGGGCGGCGCGCACGGCGAGCGCGTGACAGCCAGGGTCGGCAGCCTGCTCGGACTCGCGTTCCTGATCTGCTTCGTCACCGGGCTGTTGAGCCATTTGATCCAGCATCCGCCCGAGTGGTTCTTCTGGCCCAGCCGGCCCGTCTGGCTGTATCGGGTGACGCAGGGCGCGCACGTGCTGTCCGGGATCGCGGCGATTCCGTTGCTGCTGGCCAAACTGTGGAGTGTCTACCCGAAGCTGTTCGAGCGGCCGCTGGTGCGTTCGGTGCCGCACGCGGTGGAGCGGCTGTCGATCCTGGTCCTCTCCGGGGCGGCGTTCTTCGAGCTGAGTTCGGGATTGCTGAACGTCGCGCAGAACTACCCGTGGAACTTCTACTTTCCGCAGGTGCACTACGCGGTGGCGTGGGTGGCGATCGGGTCGGTCCTCGTGCACGTCGCGGTGAAGCTCCCGGTGATCCGGCGGGCGCTGACGCGAGAGCGTGCGGCGGTCGAGCCGTCTGGCCCGGGGTTGTCGCGCCGAGGATTCCTGACCACCACTGGGATCGCGACCGGAGTCGCTGTGTTGGCCACTGCGGGAGCGACGGTTCCCGCCCTGCGGAACGTGTCCGGGTTGTCGTGGAGCTCGGACAAAGGTTCGCAGAAGTTGCCGGTCAACCGCACGGCTGTGGCGGCTCAGGTGACGCGCGCCGCGCAGGATCCCGGGTGGCGGCTGTCCGTGGTGACGCCAGCGGGAACGCGGCAGTTCACGCTGGCCGAGTTGCGGGCGTTGCCGCAGACCACTGTGGACTTGCCGATCGCGTGCGTCGAGGGATGGAGCCAGATGGCGACGTGGCACGGCATCTCGTTCCCGGACCTGTTGCGTGCGGCCGGCAGTTCGCCGGGGGTCGACGTGCGCGTGTCGTCGCTGGAGAAGACCGGGCTGTACGGCGTCAGCGTGCTGCCTGGCGAGCACACGGCCGACCCGCTCACGTTGCTGGCGCTGGAACTGAACGGCGAGGTGCTGAACCTCGACCACGGCTATCCGTGCCGCGTGATCGCGCCCAGCAGGCCGGGCGTGCTGCAGACGAAGTGGGTCTCGAAGCTGGAGGTGCAGTGAAGACCGCGCGGATTGTGCTGGCGTTGCCCGGATTAGCGGCGCTGGCGTACGGGGTTGTGCTGTTCCTCGACTACGCGGCACCGGCGTGGCCGGACAGCTTCACGACGTTGCTGTGGCTCGGCGGTGGCCCGATCGTCAACGACGCGGTGTTCGCCCCGGTCGCGGGCGTGGTTGGCCTGCTGCTGGCGCGAATCCTGCCGAAGCCGTGGCGGGGGCCAGTGCAGGTCGGCGCGGCGCTGACGGCGGTGCTGGGCTTCGTGGCGTTCCCGCTGCTGTGGCGCACGTATGGCGTGCCGCCGAAACCTGGGCTGCACGACGGCAACGCGTGGTTGGGGCTGGCGGCGACGCTCGCGGTGGTGTGGGGTGCTGTCCTGGCGGCGGTGGTCGTCCGGATTGTCCGGGTCCGGTATCGCGCGGCACGGAAAATTCGGGCCCGCGAACTTAGTTGACCTGGGTTTTCTTCCGGTACCGGAATTTTCCCGCGGATTCGGCGTTTGGGACGTCAGGCGGGTGGGCACCTCACCGCACGCGGAGAGGCTCTCCGTGCCGAGTCGGAGGCGGCACGGAGAGCCTCTCCGTGTTTTCGTGCGCGAGCCGGTTTTCCGGCGCTGGTCACTAAAAACGGCCACGCGCGACCGGCTCGGATGCTCCGGTCGCGCGCGGCCTGCAAAGGTTCGGCCCCAAGCGCGGATAGGGGGTCGAGCCGTGGCTGGTCTCGGCCGCGCCACGGCGGCCGAGCGATTCTAGTTGGCCGGTACCGCCTGCCCGCCCAAAGTGACCTGCACCGTGCGCCCGCCGGCGAGGGTGAAGGTCGTCTGGTCGTTCGGGGCGCGTGTGCGGATCGCGGCGACGAGTGTGTTGGCGCTGTCGATGACGCGGTCGTCGATCTTGGTCACCACGTCACCGGACTTCAGGCCGGCTTTTTCCGCCGGGCTGCCCGGCGTGATGTCGCCGAGCTGGGCGCCGCCCTGGGGCGCGTCGGTGACCTTCGCGCCGATGAACGTCTGGGTCGCGTGCCCGGTCTTGATGATGTCCTGCGCGGTGCGGCGTGCCTGGTCGATCGGGATGGCGAAGCCGATGCCGACGTTGCCGCCCTCGCCGCCGCTGCCCTGGCCGCGGCCCGAGTTCGGGCTGTAGATGGCCGAGTTGATGCCGATGACCTGGCCGCTCATGTTCGACAGCGGGCCGCCCGAGTTGCCGGGGTTGATCGCGGCGTCGGTCTGGATCGCGTCCATCACCGTGGTCTGGTCGGTCTCGTCGCCGCCCGCCTGCACGGGACGGTGCAGCGAGCTGACGATGCCCGAGGTGACCGTGCCGGTCAGCTCGTACGGCGAGCCGATGGCGACGACCTGCTGCCCGACCCGCAGGTCGTCGGACCGGCCCAGCTCGACCGGAGTCAGGTTGCCGACGCCGGACACCTTGACCACGGCGATGTCCGTGGTCGGGTCCCGGCCGACGACCTTCGCCGCGGCCTTCTTGCCGTCCTGGAACACGGCCTGGATCTGGCCGCCGTTCGCGGCGACCTGGACGACGTGGTTGTTGGTGAGGATGTAGCCGTCGCTGCTGAGCACGAAGCCGGAGCCCTCACCCGCCGCGGTCCGGCCGGACACCTGCAGCTCGACGACACTCGGCGACAGCTTCTGCGCCACCGATTCGACCGAGCCGGCGGGCACGTTGCCGGTCTGCTGCGCGGGTTTCGGCGCGTCGAGCGCGCTCACCGACGAACCGGATCCGCCGGTGAGGTACCCAACGGTCCCGCCCGCCACGCCGCCGATCACGAGCGAGATGGCGGCGACGCTCGCGAGGAGCTTGCCCGCCGACCCCTTCTTCTCGCGCTGCGCGGGGACGCCGTACACCGCGGTTCCCGGTGCGCCGTAAGGGTTGGCCGGGGATCCGGCGGGCGGAGTCTGCGTCCCGCCGGGGTACTGGCTGCCGTACGGCTGACCCGCCGCGGGCTGCTGCTGAGCGCCGGGGAACTGCCCGCTTTGGGACGCGCCGGCGGGCGACGCCGCCGCGCCTTGGGCCGACCACGGGTTCGGCATGCCTCCAGTCGGAGCAGCGCCGGTTCCGTACGCCGTGCCGCCGGCCGCGGCGACACCGTACTGACCCGCAGGCGCTCCGTACGCGCCGGAAGCGTCACCGCTCGCCGTACCGGGGCCGGACGTCCCCGCCGAGCCCTCAGCGGCCGAACCGTACGCGGCAGTCGTGCCGGTCGCGCCGGGAACTTGCTGACCCGCGTCGCCGCCCGCCGGATCGGCTGCCGGGGATTGGCTCGCTGGCTGAGCGGGGGTCTGCTGCCAAGCCGCCTGGCCTTCGGCGCCCGGCTGGGCACCCGGGTCCTGGCGACCCGCCGCGGAGTCGGGCGCGTGGGGGTCGTTCTCGGTCATGTCTTCACCTAAGCGGCTGGGCCTGAGAGGTTCCTGAGTCGAACCTGTGTTTCGTAGATGAGTATGCCGCGAGTTCCGGTCAGCCTGCCGCGCGAAGCCGTTCCGCGATCTGTTCCGGCGTGGCGTCGTTGATCCAGACCGCCATGCCCGACTCGGATCCGGCCAGGTACTTCAGCTTGTCCTTGGCCCGCAGCACGGAGAACAGCTCCAAATGGAGCCACGACAGTTCCCGGTCCCGCCGCACCGGCGCCTGGTGCCAGCCCGCGATGTAAGGCAGCGGCCGGTCGTACAGCGCGTCGCAGCGGCGCAGCACGTCCAGGTACACGCGGGAAAAGTCGTCGCGCTCGGCGTCGGTGAGCGCGGGGAGGTCCGGCACCTGCCGGTGCGGCACGATCTGGATGTGCACCGGCCACCGCGCGGCCGGCGGCACGAAAGCCGTCCAGTGCTCGCCCGTGGCGATCACGCGCTCGCCGGATTTCTGTTCCGCCGCCAGCACGTCGCCGAGCACCGACCCGCCGTGTTCGCGCGCGACCGCCAGCATCCGCTCGGTCTTCGGCGTGACGAACGGATAGCCGTAGATCTGGCCGTGCGGATGCGAGAGCGTGACGCCGATTTCCTCGCCGCGGTTCTCGAAGGGGAAGACCTGCTCGACGCCGGGCGTCCGCGCGAGCGCGGCCGTGCGGTCGGCCCAGGCGTCCACCACGAGGCGCACCTGTTCCGGAGTCAACCGGGAGAACGCGCCGTCGTGGTCGCTGGTGAAGCACACGACCTCGCAGCGGCCGAGGCCCGGCGCGGTCGGCACCAGACCCAAGCCGTCCACAGTGGACGGATCGCCGGTCGCCTGCTGCGAGAACGACGGGAACCGGTTCTCGAACACGACGACGTCGTAGTCGGCCTCGGGGATCTCGCTCGGTTTGCCCGGCCGGGTCGGGCAGAGCGGGCAGAGGTCGGCGGGCGGCTTGTACGTGCGCGTCTGGCGATGTGCCGCCATCGCGACCCATTCGCCGGTCAGCGGGTCGCGGCGGATCTCCGAGGCCGCCGCGACGGGCGGCAGGTCGCGGGTGTCCGCGGCGACCCGCTCGTGGGCGTCGGTGTGGTCGAAATAGATGATCTCCCGGCCGTCGGCCAGGTGCGCCACAGTGCGTTTCACGCTTCTTCTGCCTCGAGGTTCTCCGCCGTTTCGGCGATCATGAGTTCTCCGACCCGCTCCGCGAGGTCTTCCCGCGCGCGGTCGTCCAGTCCGTCGTCGGTCACCACGACCTGCGCTTCTTCCAGGTCCGCGATCGTGGAAATGCCGACCGTGCCCCACTTCGTGTGGTCGGCGAGCACCACGAGCCGCCGTCCGGCCTCCACCAGCGCGCGGTCGGTCTCGCTTTCGGTGAGGTTCGGGGTGGTGAACCCGGGCCCCACCGCCATCCCGTGCACGCCGAGAAACACCAGGTCGAGGTGCAGCGTCCGCAGGCTCTGCACGGCTACCGGGCCGACCAGCGCGTCCGACGGAGTGCGCACCCCGCCGGTCAGGACCACCGTGCGGTCCGGCTGGGCGGCACTGCGCAGCACGTCGGCGACCTGGATCGAGTTGGTGACGATGGTGAGGCCCTCGACGCCGTCGAGCGCGTGCGCGAGCGTCCAGGTGGTCGTGCCCGCGGACAGGCCGATCGCGGTGCCCGGTTTGACGAGGGTGGCGGCGAGTTCGGCGATAGCTTCCTTCTGCGCGCGCTGGCGCACCGACTTCGCCTCGAACCCGGGTTCGTCGGTGCTCTTGCCGACCAGCGACGTCGCGCCGCCGTAGACCTTCTCGACCAGGCCGCGGCCCGCGAGCACGTCAAGATCCCGGCGGACCGTCATATCGGAGACGCCCAGCCTCGCGACGAGGTCACTGACCCGGACCGCACCGGTCCGGCGTGCTTCCTCGAGGATCACCGCCTGTCGCTGCCGCGCGAGCACCGCCACTCCCCAAGCACACCATCAACTACACAAAATCCTACACGATTCAACATCAGGTGTGCGCGACATGCAGATCGAGCGTCCCCCTGCCGGGCGACCGCCAAGCGTGGCGGACAAGTCAGGCGACCGGCGCCCCTGGTAACCGGATCGTGAGCAGAGCCCCTCCTTCCGGTGCCCGGTTGGCGTAAACCGTGCCGCCGTGCCGTTCGGCCGCGTGCTGCACGATCGCCAGGCCCAGGCCGGATCCGGGCAGGGTGCGCGCCTCCGACGAGCGGTAGAAACGGTCGAATACCTTGGGCAGGTCTTCCTCGGCGATGCCGGGTCCGGAGTCCGCGACCTCGACCACGGCGGTGCCGTCGCCGAGCGGACGCAGCGTGACCCGTACGCGCGAACCCTGCGGCGAGAACTTCACCGCGTTGTCCAGCAGGTTCAGCACCGCCCGTTCGAGCGAGCTGTTGTCGCCGGTGAGCACCCACGGCTGCAGCGCGACCTCGAACTCGATCTCGCCCGCCCGGCGGCGTGCCCGGTCGAGAGCGCGCTCGACGACGTCCATCAAGTCGACGCGCTCGGCCTGCTCGCGCGGTTCGTCCTGCCGCGCCAGCTCCACGAGGTCGCCGATGAGCTGGGTGAGCTCGTCGAGCTGGCCGCGGATGTCGGCCTCGATGTCGGTGCGGTCCTCGTCCGGCAGCGACGGCGCGCCCGGACGGCTGGCCGACAGCAGCAATTCCAGGTTGGTGCGCATGGAAGTGAGCGGCGTGCGCAGCTCGTGCCCGGCGTCGGCGACCAGCTGCCGCTGTCGTCCCTGCGAGTCCGCGACCGTGCCGAGCATGATGTTGAAACTGTGCGTGAGCCGGGCGAGTTCGTCGTCCCCGCTCACCGGGATCGGACGCAAGTCACCGGTCGCGGCCACTCGCTCGGCGGCCGACGTCAGCCGGTCGACCGGGCGCAAGCCAGCGCGCGCGACCGCCGTGCCCGCGCCCGCGGCCACCACGATCCCGGCGCCGCCGACCAGAAACAGCACCACGGACAGCTGGTTCAGCGCGCGCATCGTCGGAGCCATCGACTGCGCCAGCACGATCGCCTGGCCGTGCCCGAGCGGCACCGCGACCACCCGCATGCCAGTGGTCGCGTCGGTGCGCAGCGACTGCGACAGCAAGCCAGTCGCGACGCGCATCTCGGCCGGGCCCACCGGCGGCCGGGTGCCCGGCTGCGGATAGATCAGGTCACCGGTGACGCCGTTGAGCTGGCCGATCTGCAGGTCCGCGCTGGCCAGCAGCGCACCCGGCACCTCGCGCAGCTGGTCGGTCGGCACCTGCGGCGAGTTCGCCGCGGCTTGTGCGCGGGCGAGCAGGTTGTCGTCGAGCTGGCTCAGGAGGTTGTTGCGCACCACCAGGTACGCGCACAGGGAAACGAGCGCCACCGCACCCGCCACGCACGCGGCGGCCAGCAGCGTGACGCGGCCGCGCAGCGAGAACCGGCGGGTGCTCCACCGGGTGCCCCGCGGATCGGGGACCTCCCCCGCCGGCGCGGCCTGCTCGCCCGCCGGGTGGTCGGTCACGGCGGCGTCTCGCGCAGGACGTACCCCACTCCACGGACCGTGTGGATCAGCCTCGGTTCGTTGTCCGCTTCCGTCTTGCGGCGCAAATAGCCGACGTAGACCTCCAGCGCGTTGCCCGACGTCGGGAAGTCGTAACCCCATACTTCCTCCAGGATCCTTCCGCGGGTCAGCACGTGCTTGGGGTACGAGAGGAACAGCTCGAGCAGCGCGAACTCGGTGCGGGTGAGACTGATCTCGCGGCCGCCGCGGCGGACCTCGCGAGTGCCGGGGTCCAGCGTGAGGTCGGCGAACGACAGCACCTCCGACGTCTCGCCCTGCTGCCCGTCCGGCACGGCGCGGCGCAGCAGGGCGCGCAACCGGGCGAGCAGTTCCTCCAAGGCGAACGGCTTGGGCAGGTAGTCGTCGGCGCCGGCGTCGAGGCCGGAGACCCGGTCGGAGACGGTGTCGCGCGCGGTCAGGACGAGAATCGGCAGGTCATCGCCGGTGCTGCGCAGCCGGCGGGCCACTTCGAGCCCGTCGAGGCGCGGCATCATGACGTCGAGAACCATCGCGTCCGGACGGTTGGCGAGGATCGTCTCCAACGCCTGCGCACCATCGCTCGCGAGCTCCACGGTGTAGCCGTTGAACTCCAAAGACCGCCTGAGCGATTCACGGACGGCACGGTCGTCGTCCACTACGAGGATGCGCATGGCGCCAGTCTTACGCAGAGTGCTGAGACCCGCCTAAGAACACACGCAGAACACACAAAGAGCATTCCCGGACGAGCTGTGGACAGAAGGCATATTCGTACTGGCCGCACCGGGGGTCGCGGACGCGGAAATCACAACGAGCGCTCTTCCGGCGGCCGCGCGACCGGAGCGTTCCAGTGTCGCCAGAGCGTGAGCACGCGGATCGCGACCACGACCACCGCGGAGCCGGTCGTGACCGCACCGGCCGGGAGGCTCAGTGCGTGCCCCGCCCAGACGCAGACCGCGCCGGTCAGCGCGGCCATCGCGTAGATCTCCTTGCGCAGCACGAGCGGGATCTCCCGCAGCAGCAGGTCGCGGAGCGCGCCGCCGCCGATGCCGCTGGTCATGCCGATCAGGCAGGCGGCGTACCCGGTCGCGCCCGCGTTGAGCGCGAGCGTCGTCCCCGCCGTGGCGAACACGCCGAGCCCGACCGCGTCCGCGAGCAGCACCGCGTGCCGCAGGCGGGCGACCTGCGGATGGAAGGCGAACACGATCAGGGCCGTCGCCGCGCACACGGCCAGGTACGGCCAGTTGCGCAGGGACGTCGGCGGATGGATGCCCAGCAGCACGTCGCGGATGATGCCGCCGCCGAGCGCCGTGGTCAGCCCGACCACGACGACGCCGAACACGTCCAGCCGCGCCCGGACCGCGGCCAGCGCCCCGGACGCCGCGAACGCCACCAGCCCGAGGAACTCGAGCGCGGTCAGCAGCATGTGCTGGTTCTACTGGTCGAGGAGCCCGCCGCGGTAGGCCAGGAGCGCGGCCTGCACCCGGTTGGCCGCGCCGATCTTCGACAGGACGGCCGACACGTACCCCTTCACCGTCGCCTCGGAGAGATGCAGCCGCCCGCCGATCTCGGCGTTCGACAGCCCCTGCCCGATCAGCGCGACGACCTCGCGTTCGCGCTCGGACAGCGAGGCCAGGAGCTTGCGCGCCGGCTGCGCGGCCCGCTGCTCGTCGCGGTGGCTCTGCACCATGCGCACGGCCACGCCCGGGTCGAGGACGGCCCCGCCCTTGGCCAGGTCGCGCACGGCCCGCAGCAACGCCGCCGGGTCGATGTCCTTCAGCAGGAAGCCGTTCGCGCCGAGCCGCAGCGCGAGGCTGACGTACTCGTCGATGTCGAACGTGGTGAGCATGGCGACGGTCGGCGGATCGGGCAGCGCGAGAATGGCCCGAAGCGCGCGAATGCCGTCGTCAGGGGCGCGCATCTTGATGTCGAGCAGCGCGACGTCGGGGTGATAGCGACGGGCGACCTCGACCGCCGATCTGCCGTCGCTTGCCTCGCCCACGATCTCGATGTCCGACGCCCCGGACATCATGGCGCGCAGCCCCGACCGAACTAGTTCCTCGTCGTCGGCGAACATGAGCTTGATCAACGAAGCCCTCCGGCAAACCGTGGGTTGGAGGCGGCTCCCCGCACCCGTTACGGAAGATTACCTACTGTTGTTCACGGTTTCGAAACCAGACACGACCAGGTGACTCGACTGGTCCACCGGAGCGGCCGAGAGCAGGTGTTGACCTCGTTGCAGGTCACCCACTTGAGTGAGTTCATCGGGTGGGCACCGCCGAGTTGCGTAACCGATCCAGAAGAAGCGGATGTTCATCGGCCGCACACCGGTGGCCGGTCCATCGCGGTCGAGATGGCTGCCGAGGCGGCGGATCGTCGGGTTCGCGCCCTCAGGCCATACGACCGCCGGAAGGCCGTGCGCCGATTGCGGAGAGTGCTGCCGTGGCGAAGGAAATTGCGCCCAGCGTGACGAGCACGGCCAGCGGTAACGTCCTTTTGCGGAGGCGGACCGGTTCCCGCCAGTGCCCGTCGCCACGGTTGCCCGGCCAGAGGGAGCTCGCATGCGCCGTCCGCGCCAGATTCTTACGTGTTCTACGGTTCTGGCACTGCTGACAGGCTGTTCCGGCACGCAACCGCAGCCCAGCGAAACGGTGGCTCAACCTGTTCCAACAACTGGCACGCCTCCCGAGAGCCCGTCGTTCACCGACCCGCAGCCCGCCGGGCCCGCGATGGCGTTTCCGCCCCCGTTGCTGATTCTTGGCGCGGTCGCGCTCGTGCTCGGCGCAGTCGGACTTTTCCTTGTGCTCACCAGAAACGGGCTCCCTCGCACAGTCGGCGCCGTACTGCTCGGCGGCTGTGGCGGGATCATTTTCGCCGTAACCGTCGTGCTGATCGTCCCGAGCTGATCAAGAAGCATGGGCTGAGGAAAAACGTTTGCCCGCAGGCCATCGAACTCGCTATTGCTGGTCATGACGAGCATCCGGGAAGGCCATCCGATGACGGACGAACGCAAGACCCATGAGATCCGGGTGGGCATCTACGCGACCGAGGACCAGGCTCGGGACCTGGTCGAGCAGATCAAGCTCCTGCTGTGCCCCGAACCCGAGCACAGCTCGCCCTGTCCGGTTCCCTGGGCGATCGGGTTGCTGTCCCAGGACGAGTTCCCGGCTGATCTCAGTTATCCGGGACTCGAACAGCAGTACCTGGTCGAGCGCGGCGGCCAGTAGGCCACAACGATGCCGTCAGGTTATCGCCGGATAGCGAGCCAGTCTTGGACGGCAGCGGCGCGAGGCGGCAAAACTTGAGGCATGGTCACACCAACTATTCGCCTCCCCGGTTCCGATACTCGTCGAGCAGCAGCTTCGTAGTCAGCTCGATGTGGTCCCGCAGCGCTTCGACAGTGCTCGGGACGTCTCGTTCGATCGCGCGTTCGCAGATCAGCCGGTGTTCCGCGGCGACATCCCGGTGGCTGTCCTCGCTCGACGTGCGGGCCCAGCATCGGTAAACCTCGGCGGATTCGCGCAGTTGCGTCGCCACCGCGCGCAGGTGTTGATTAGGGCAGCCCTCCAGCAGGACCTGGTGAAATCGGGCGTGTGCGGCCAGCCATCGGTCGTTGATCGCGTCTGACTCGTCGGCGAACGTCGTGCGGGCGAGATTGTGGTGCGCCGCGAGCAGGTCAGATTCCCATTCGATGCTGCCGTGCGCGAGGGATTCGCGGACCACGTGCGTCTCGACGACCACGCGCGCTTCGGTGAGGTCTTGCAGGGTCTCCGGGGAGACATCGATGACTCGGAAGCCTTGCTGCGGCGCGAAAGTAGCGAGTCCCTGGCCGACGAGGCGGGGAAGTGCTTCGCGCAGGACGCCGCTGCTGGCGTCGTAGTCGCCTTTGAGCGCTTCCACCCGCAGTCGCGACCCGGGTTCATGCCTGCCGTTGAGGATGTCGGCGCGAAGACGCAGGTAGACGTCTTCGACGCGGGTCGTGCTGCGAACGCCAGTCATGTCGCAGATCGTACCTGGTTACGCACTAACGCCAGAATCTCGAGATTTAGTTGACTTATCGAGATTACCAGGTGTTCACTGGCCGGGAAGCAGCGGAAGGACGCGGAGAAATGAAGACGACGACACGGGCGGGCCGGATGTGCCTGGTGCTCGACGACAAGGCGATCGACGTCGAGGGCGCGAGCGGCGGGCGGTTTCCGGCCGATCCGCTCGCGGTTTTCGAGCGTTGGACCGAGTTCGCGGAGTGGGGGCGAGCGACGACCGGCGGGCCGGCGGTGCCCGAGGGCCAAGCCGGGGGCCCTTCGCCGAAGCCGCGGCAGGTCTTCGCGATCGGGTTGAATTACCGGGAGCACGCGCAGGAAGCGGGGCTGGCGCTGCCGGAGTCACCCGCCACTTTCACGAAGTTCGCCACTTCTCTCACCGGGCCGGACACCCAGCTGAGGCTGCCCAGCGAGTTCGTCGATTGGGAGGCGGAGCTCGTGGTCGTGATCGGCCGTCGGGCCGAGAAGACCGCGGTCGAGGACGCCTGGTTGCACGTGGCGGGATTGACTGTGGGACAGGACTTTTCCGAACGGGTCGTGCAGGCCGCGGGGCCCGTCCCGCAGTTTTCGCTCGGCAAGTCGTTTCCGGGGTTCGCACCGACTGGGCCAGCGCTCGTGACGGCCGACGAACTAGCCGACCCTGACGATCTCGCGATCGAATGCCTCGTCAATGGCGAGAGCGTCCAGAAGGCGCGCACGTCGTCGATGGTCTTCTCGGTCGCCGAGCTGATCGCCCGGCTGTCGGCAGTTTGTCCGCTGCTGCCGGGAGACCTGATCTTCACCGGCACGCCTTCGGGCGTCGGGCATTCGCGGTCTCCGCAGCGCTACCTGCAGCAGGGCGACGAAGTGGTCACGCGGATCGAGGGCATCGGACAGCTCCGGCAGATCTGCGTCGCCGGGTGAAAGGGGCAATTCCATGGCACTGCACAGATTGAAGTCACTGACCGTCGGCGTACCGGACGTCGCTGGAACCGCTGGCTACTACGACGACTTCGGGCTTACGCAGCTCGCGCCGGGGCGGTTCGCCACGGTCGAGGGTGGTGAGCAGTTCGTCCTTCAGCACTCGCGAGTCCGTCGGCTGCTGGGGATGACCGTCGCTGTTGACGACGCTGACGATCTCGGTCGTATCGCTGCGAACCTTGACCGGTTGGGCATTCCGGTGCAGCGCGAGGCGGAAACGTTGCGCGCCAGAGAGCCGATCGCGGACATCGCGGTCGAAGCGGTCGTCGCGCCTCGGTTGGTACGCGCGGCCGTGCCCGCGACGCCGTACAACGGGCCTGGTCGGCTGGACCGCGCCAACACCCGGGCACCTGTGCTGTCTCGGACCGAACCGGTCCGGCCGCTCGCGTTGGGGCACGTGGTGATCGGGACGGTCGAGCAGGAATCGACTCAGCGGTTCTTCACCGACGGCATCGGGTTCAAGGTCAGCGACGTGGTCCCGGGCCGCGCCGCGTTCCTGCGGTGTTCCACCGATCACCACAACCTGCTGGTACAACAGGCTCCGCTCAACTTCCTGCATCACACGTCGTGGCAGGTGTCCGATGTGGACGATGTCGGGCGCGGAGCGATGAGCATGCTCGCCGAGCATCCGGAACGCCACGTCTGGGGACTGGGCCGCCACCACATCGGGTCGAATTTCTTCTGGTACCTCAAGGATCCCGCCGGGAACTTCGCCGAGTACTACTCCGACATGGACGCCATCGTCGACGATCAGCTCTGGACGCCGCGGTCGTTCGAGGGCATCCAGTCGCTCTACGAATGGGGTCCGCCGCCTCCGCCGTCGTTCATCAATCCGGAAGACCTCGCGGCGCACATGACCGGCGCGCACGCGGAAGGCAGTTGAGCAAACCGCCGAGGGAAAGGCAAAGACCTTGCGCTACATCGCCATGGAGGAAGCGTTCGCGCTTCCCGAACTGCAGGCCGGTTACCCAGTGCCCAAGACGGAAACCGCCGCGCGGTGGGTTGCGGACTGGGGAAAACGGCTGTGCGATTACACGACTTACCGGCTGCCGGAAATGGACCGGAATGGAATTGACGTCCAGGTGCTTTCCCTTACCGCACCTGGAATTCAGGGGCTGACCGACGCTGGCCAGGCAGTCAAAGACGCCCGGATCGCCAATGATCATCTAGCCGAGGTGATCGCCGAGCACCCGGATCGGTTCCGCGGACTGGCCGCGTTGCCGCTCCAGGATCCCGAGGCAGCGGTGGCGGAACTCCATCGCGCCGTCGGCACGCTCGGGCTGAGTGGCGCGCTCGTCAACGACCACACCAACGGCAGCTACCTCGATGGCCCGCGCTACGAACCGGTGTGGGCGGCGCTCGAGGAGTTGCGGGTGCCGCTTTACCTGCACCCGGGCGCTCCCCCGGCCGAGCCGTGGCAGGTGCTCGAAGGGCGACCCGAACTGAGGGGTCCATTGTGGAGCTGGGCTGCGGAGACAAGCGGGCACGCGCTCCGGCTGATTTTCGGCGGCGTCTTCGATCGGCATCCGGGCGCCACGCTCATTCTCGGCCACCTCGGCGAGTTCCTGCCGTTTCAGCTCGCGCGGCTTGATTCCCGCTACGATCGGCAGGAACACCGGACCCTTGAACGGAAACCGTCGGAATACTTCGGCGACAACATCCTGATCACCACCAGCGGCGTGTGTTCCCCGGCCGCGCTCGCCGGGGCGATCCTGGCCGTCGGCGCGGACGCGATCCTGTTTGCCGTCGACTATCCCTTCGAGGACACCGCCGAGGCCGTCCAGTTCCTCGAACAAGCGCCGATCAGCAACCGCGATCGGGAGAAAATCAGCCACGGCAACGCCGAACGGGTGCTGCGCCTGCCGACGGCAAAGGCAAGCACGTGAGGATGATGCCGTGGCAGGCCATCGCGATCGGGCTGGCCGTCATGACGTTGGAAGGGTACGACCTCGTCGCTTTCGGAGCGACGACGCCGCTGTTGCTCCGGCACCAGCCGTGGCACCTTTCCCTTCCCGAGCTGGGCACGTTGGGCAGTCTCACCCCGGTGGGCATGCTCTTCGGCGCACTGCTGGTCGGTCCGCTCACCGACCGATACGGACGCCGCCGGACGACTTTGGTCAGCATCGCGGTCGTCTCGCTGGGCATGTTCGCCTGCGCGCTCGCGCCCGACCCAGAACTGTTCGGCGCCAGCAGGCTCGTCGTCGGACTGGGCGTCGGCGCCGTCTACCCCGCGATGGGGCCGCTGATCTTCGAACTCGCGCCGCCGAAGCGGAAGAACATCAGCTCGGCGATCGTCCAATGTGGAGTTACGGTCGGCGGGTCGCTGGCCGCCGTCGTGGCCGCGGCCTTCCTGCACGGAGACAACTTCCGGCCGGAGTATGTTGTCGGCGGCGTGGTCGGGCTGCTGTTGCTGCCGATGACTTACCGTTGGCTGCCCGAATCACCGGTCTATCGGCGAGAGCCGACGGGAGCAGGCGGCTTCCGCGTCGTGCTGCGGTCGCCGTACACGGGAACGACCATGCTGTTCTGCGTGATGGTGATCTGTTCCTTCTTGCTCATCTTCGGGATCAACACCTGGCTGCCGCAATTGATGCAGGCTGCGCGATATCCGCTGGATTCGTCGCTGATGTTCCTTACCCTGCTCAATGTCGGCGCGACTGTCGGCGGCCTCGCGATCGCGGTGCTCGCCGACCGGGCGGGGTCGCGAATCCCCATTATCGCTTGTTTCGTCGTCGCCGCGGGCGCCATGGCTGCCTTGAGCGTCCGGTCGCCGTTGATCGTGCTTTCCATAATCGTGCTGATTGGCGGCGCGGGCGCGTTCGGCGTGCAGGGATTGATCAACGTGTACATCGCCCGCACGTATCCGGCGCATGCCAGGGCCAGCGCCATTGGGGTCGCGCTGGGAATCGGCCGGATCGGCGCGATCGCCGGGCCGGTGCTCGGCGGCTGGATCCTTGCCGCCGGGTTCGCTCCACAGTGGAATTTCCTGCTTTTCGCGGTACCGGCGATCTTCGGGGCGCTTCTCACCGTTGCCCTGGGCAGCTTCCGGCGCACACCCACGTCGCAGCCGATCGAAGAACCGGCTTGAGCGGAGGAACAGTAATGGACACTTATGACATCGCTCTCGTGGGCTGCGGTCCGGTCGGCTTGGCCCTCGCGCGACTGCTCAGCGCGAAAGGACTTCGGGTCGCGGCGATCGATCCGAACCGGATCGTCTGCCACCATCCGCGAGCGACCCATCTCGACGACGAATCGATGCGCACCCTGCAAACGCTAGGCGCGGCCGATCTGGAACAGCGGTTCCTGCGGCAGACCGGATGGACGCTGCAACTGCCGGACGGGACGCCTTTCCTCGAATTCGCCCACGCACGAGGGGAATCCGGACAAGGCTGGCGTACGGATTACCAGTTCCACCAACCGGATTTCGAATCCCGGCTGCGCGGTTTGCTCGCGAGCGACCCGAACGTCGACCTGTGGTTCGGCTGGTCCGTCACCGAGATCACCCAGGACGCCGACGCCGTCTACCTCACCGTGACCGATCGGGACCAGGTCAAGACACTCAAAGCGGCCTACGCCGTCGGATCGGACGGAGCGAATTCGTTCGTCCGGCAATTGACGGGCTCCGAAGTCGAAGATCTGGAGGGGACGCAACGTTCGCTCATCGTCGACATCCATCCGTTCGAGCATCCTCCGGCGCTGCCCGCGGAGTCCGGATTCATTCTGTGCCAAGGACAACGGCCGATTACCTACGTGCCGATCTTTCCCCCGATGCTGCGGTTCGAATTCATGCTCCTCGACGGAGACGACGCCGCCGCGCTCGAACGCCCGCAGGCGGTGTACGACGCGCTCAGCCGCTGGATCGAGCCGGGCAGCTACCGGATCATGCGAGCCGACACTTACGAATGGCACGCGCGGCTCGTGCACGGCTGGCGTTCGGGGAGGCTGTTCCTCGCCGGTGACGCCGCGCATGAGATGCCGCCGATGCTCGGGCAGGGCATGTGTTCCGGACTCCGCGACGCGGCGAACCTCGCTTGGAAACTCGCCGCCGTCGTCCAAGGCACCTGCCCCGACAGCCTGCTCGACACCTACGAAACTGAGCGCGCCCCGCACGTTCGCCCCTACATCGCCGAATCCGCTCGGCAGGCCAACCTCATCGAGTCCTTCGGCATCGGCGACACCCACCCGGAGCTGGGAGAACCCCAGACCCTCGAACCGCTCAGGCCGCCGCTCGGCCCCGGCTTGAGCGACGAGCCCAGCTGGCTCAGCCCACAACCGCGAGCTGACGGTATCCGGCTCGACGAGGTCACTGGATACAACTTCGTCGTGGTCGGCAAGCAGGCTGTGTCAGCGGAGATCGCGGAGCTGTGGCGACGCCTGGACGTCGCCGTGGTCGCCGACGCTGGTCCGGCGGTCGAAGAGTGGCTGGCCGCGAATTCAGCCACTGCAGCCATCATCCGCCCGGACCGGTACGCCTTCGCTCTGGCCGCCGACACAGCGGAGCTGGAGACTGCGACGAAGGAACTCGCCCGACGCCTGGAGGTGCGCGCATGAAGCCGTACGGCACCGGGATGTCCTGGGGCGAGGGACCGCGCTGGCATCAGGGCGCGTTGTGGCTGTCTGACACCCAGGGCAGTCGACTGTGGACAGATCACGGCGGGAGCTGGAGCGCTACCAAGCTGGACTCTCCGTCCAACGGGCTGTGGTTCATGCCCGACGGCAGGCTCGTCGCGGCGATGATGCACGAGAAGCGCATCGGTGTCTGGGATGGCGGGCAGTTCGCCACCTACGCGGATCTCAGCACCGTGGCCACCGGTCCGCTCGGCGATCTTGTCGGTGACGAGCAGGGCAATCTTTATGTTGACGACGTCGGGTTCAAGCCGGGTGAACCGCCGAGGCCAGGCCGTCTGGTGCGGGTCGCCGTCGACGGCTCGGCCACCGTTGCCGCCGAGAACCTCGTCTTCCCCAACGGTCTCGCCTTCATTGACGACGGGCGCACCTTGATCGTCGCCGAAACCGCTGCGCAACGGCTGACTGCCTTCACCGTCGGCGCGGACGGGACCCTGACCGACCGGCGTCTTTATGCCGACCTCGCCGACTTGGTCGGCCCCCACGCTCGTCCGGACGGGATCTGGCCGGGGTCGGAAGGAATCTGGGTCGCGACCACGACTGGGCACGCAGTCGTGCTGGTCCGGGACAACACGGTGCGCGAGACGATCGCAACCGGCACGGCCTTCCCCATCGCGTGCTGCAGCGACGGCGGAAAACGGCTGTTCGTCACCTTGGCGGACACCGGCGGACGGCCGCTGTTCGAAGCGCTCGCGGCCAAGGCCGTACAGACCACGGTCGCGGAATGGGAGCTCGGATGACCGGCTGGGTTCCCGTGGAGGAAGCGCAGATCACCGATTTCGCCCGGTATGCCTCGTCCCGGGTCGGACGCGACTTGACCGGCGGATACTGGACGCTGTGGGAGTGGTCGGTGCAGGATCTCGACGGCTTCTGGTCCGCGGTGTGGGACTACTTCGGGCTGCCCGCGCGTCGGGAGGGACAACCGGCGCTGGCGACCGAGGCGATGCCGGGCAGTGTCTGGTTCCCGGGGAGCACGCTGAACTATGCGGCCGAGGTGTTCCGGGGCCGCGATGATGCCGCCACTGCCGTTATCGCGGTGACCGAGGACGGCGCTCCAGCGGAGCTGAGCTGGGGTGAATTGCGCCGTCAGGTCGGGTCTGTCGCCGCTTCTTTAGCCGCGCTGGGCGTGTCGTCCGGCGACCGGGTCGTGGGGTATTTGCCTAATTCGGCGGAGGCGATCGTCGCGTTTCTGGCCACCGCGAGCCTCGGGGCGATCTGGGCCGGATGCGGTTTGGACTACGTCGGATCGGCCGCGCAGGCGCGATTCGCGCAGCTCTCGCCGATTGTGCTGATCACCGCGACCCGGTCGCGGCACGGCGGCCGGGCGGTCGAACGCAGCGCCGATGTGGCCGCCCTGCGGGCCGGACTGTCCACTTTGGCCGCGACCGTGGTCGTCGACGATCCGGACTCGGTGCCTGGAGCGATTCCCTGGTCATCGCTCACGGGCGGCGATTCGCTGCCTCCCGTCTCGGTTCCTTTCGATCATCCACTGTGGATCCTGTTCTCCTCGGGGACCACTGGCCGTCCTAAAGGGATAGTGCACGGGCACGGCGGCGTGGTCGTTGAGCAGCTGAAGCATGCCGCGTTCCATGAAGACCTGCGGGCTGGCGATCGGATCCTTTGGTACACGACGCCGAGCTGGATGCTGTGGAACTCCCTCGTCGGCGCTCTGCTGGTCGGAGCGACCGCGGTTTGTTACGACGGCAGCCCCGCATTCGGTCGGCCGGATGCTTTGTGGGAGTTAGCCGCCCGCTTGCGGGTCAACACGCTGGGAACCAGTCCTGGCTACCTGGCATCCTGCCGCAAGGCCGATGTCCGGCTTAGCGATCACGATCTGAACGCGTTGGTGCGGCTAGGCGTCACCGGATCGACGTTTCCGGCCGACCTGCACCGCTGGGTCGAGCACGAACTCGGGCCGCGAGCCCAGGTCGTTTCGAGCAGCGGCGGGACGGACGTCGTCACAGCCTTCGCGAGTGCGGCTCCTACCACTCCGGTATGGGCGGGCGAGTTGTCGGCTCCGTGCCTCGGCGTAGCGCTCGATTCGTTGGGGCCTAACGGGGAATCTGTCCGCGGCACGGTCGGCGAGCTGGTCGTGCGACGGCCGATGCCGTCCATGCCATTGCGATTCTGGAACGACACCGACGACATCCGTTACCGGGCCGCGTATTTCGACACGTTCCCGGACGTGTGGCGGCACGGCGATTGGACGACTATCACCGACCGCGGCTCGGTCATTATCCACGGCCGTTCAGACGCGACGCTGAACCGGCATGGCGTGCGGATGGGCAGCAGCGATATTTACGGTCCGGTGGAGGAACTTCCGGAGATCGCGGAGGCACTTGTCGTCGGCGTTGAACAGGGTGACGGCGGGTACTGGATGCCGTTGTTCGTCACCTTGGTCGAAGGGGAGAGCCTCGACGACGCGGTGCGGCAGCGCATTCTCGCCGCAATTCGCCAGGGTGCTTCAGCGCGGCATGTTCCCGACGAAATCATTGCGGCACCTGGGATTCCACATACCCGGACCGGGAAGAAACTGGAAGTACCCGTGAAACGGTTGTTAGGTGGGGAGGATCCGGAGGTCGATCCCGGCAGCGTCGACCAGCCTGCTCTTCTTGACTGGTACCGGCAGATCGGACCGCCTATGCGGGACGGGTGAACGGGATCGGCGTGTGGTGCTCCCAGATTTTCCGCGAAGCCTCTTCCGGATACGGAACAGTCTTCGACTCGACGTCCAGCACGCGGGTCAGCCGCTCATCGGGACGATAGGCGGCCCATCCCGGATCGCCATTGGTTGCGAAACCGACCCAAGCTTGTCGAAGCTCCTCGGACACCCGAAGCGTTGCGGCATCAGGCTTCTCGCCGAACACCTGGCGGCCGACCGGACTGTCCAAAGTTCCGAACGCCAGAGGCACATCGAGGCTGTGACACGCACCCAGACCAGGCGCGGACAGGCACAGCTCGAATAGATACGACCTGCCTCCGGCCAAGGCGTTCGCCTCGGCCAGTTGCTGGCTCGGCATCCGGAAGAGCGCGTCCGAATAGACGGTTTCCATCAACTCCTCCGGGCTGGCTTCCGCGTAGGCGGCGTGATAGCCATCGGGTTCCGGGGCAAAGAGGTCGAGGGCCATTTGGGCATTCTCGGCGGTGAATGTGCCGACCCGCCCGGCCATGACGGAGAACAGCCGGAACTCGTCGCGGGTGTGGCCGACGAGTAGCTCGGCACCGTCCTCGAGTGCGGACCAGGGTGTCCGAGGAAGGGAAGTCTCGTCCAGAACTGGACAAACCCCGGTGCCGACTTGGGCCATCGGACCCCAGCGGTCGTGCTGGCCGGACAGGCTGGCGTTGAATGCGGTGAGTCTGTCGGCCAGCTGCCACGGGTCGACGTTCCGGAGGTCTTCCCCGTTCGCGAGCGCTGCGGTGACCTGCTTCGCGAGCGAGGGAAGGACGAAAGCTCCTGGCACCGAATGAGTTATGGCACGCCGGAACAAGCCCTGCGCCAGCACGAGCAAGGACGCGATCGATCCCGCTCCCGCCGATTGCCCGGCGACACACACTCGGCCGGGGTCGCCACCGAAGCGGGAGATGTTGCGCCGCACCCATTCCAGGGCAGCGATCTGGTCCAGGAACCCGCGGTTGGCCGGCGCGCCGTCGATCAGCGCGAATCCCTCGACGCCGACCCGGTAATTGACGCTCACCACGACCAACCCCGCCTCACACAATAGTGCCGGGTCGTAAGTCGGGTCGCTGCTCACCGAGATGACATATCCGCCGCCCGGCAGCCAGACCAGCACCGGCAGTCCCGCCGCGCCCGGATCCGGCGTCGCGACGTTGAGGGTCAGCCAGTCCGTCTCGTGCGCCGACTCCGTCTGGACCGGCCCGGATTGCGGAGGCAGCGGGCCGAATTCGGTCGCCTGCCGCGTGCCGTCCCAGGGCGAAACCGGGACAGGCGCGGCAAAACGAAGATCGCCCACTGGCGGCTGGGCGTACGGGATTCCGCGGAACTCCGCCATCCCCGCCCGCCAACGGCCCGTCACGGCCCCCTCGACCGTCCGGACCGCCGGCGGCCTCTTGTCGTCCATATTCAACCCCCTCAGGTTTCAAGTCAAGTGTATTATGTCAGCTGTATTGGAACGAGGGAAAGGCCCGACGTGCCGAAGAAGGTCGACCACCGCGAGCGCCGGGAAGCGATCGCGCGCGCGTTGTGGCGGGTGGTCGCGCAGCAAGGCTGGAACCGGGCGACCATGCGCGAGGTCGCGCACGAGGCGGAGGCATCCCTCGGCCAGTTGCAGCACTACTTTTCGACCCGGACCGCGATGCTCGCGTTCGCGATGGAGTTCGCCGCGGAACAGACCTCGCATCGGGTCGCCGAGCGCCTCGCCGGTGCCACACACCCTCGAGAGGTGCTGCGAGCGACGCTCACCGAGATGCTGCCGCTGCATCCCGACGCCCGCGCCACGAGCCGGATGAGCGCCGCGTACGTCCTCGAAGCACTGCACGACCCGGAGTTGCACACGAAGCTGCGCGACGATCTGCGCCAAAAACGAGCGCTTGTCGAGCACCTGCTCCGGCAAGCCATCGCCGACGGACACATCGCCGCCGATCGCGACCCAGCCGTCGAGACGAACCTTGTCCTCGCACTGACGGGTTTAACGCCACTGCTTGAGCTGGACGTGATCGAGTCCCGCGCCGCACTGGTAGCTATCGACCAGTACCTCGACCGGCTTTTCGCTTAGCCGCCCTCGGCCAAACAGCACTGCACGAGCGGCCCGAACCGGCTGACCAGCTCGTCGACCGGCGCTGACGCGATCGGTTCGATCCGCACGACGTACCTCGCCACAGTGAGCCCCAAGAGCTGGACGTTGACCATGCCCGCCCGGAACGCGGCGTCCGGGGTGGCGATCAGCTTCGCAAGCCGTCCGGTGATTTCGCGGTCGATGTATTCGCGAAGCAGGGCGTCGGCTTGGTCGTCGGCGCGGGTGAGCATCGCGAGCGGGGTTCGGCCCGAGGCGTCCAGGTTCTCCACGAGCGCCCGGACGATGCGCTCTCCCAGACCGTCGAGTCCGCCCGCGAAGACTGCCTCGATGGCTGGCGGAGCCTGGGCGGACATCTCGATCGCCGCGGCGAAAAGGCCCTGCTTGTTGCCGAAGAAGTAGAACACCATCCCGGGGTCGACCCCCGCCTCGCCCGCGACCGCGCGCACGGTGGTGCCGCCGTAGCCGTGCTGCCGGAACAGCGCGCGTGCCGCGTCCAGGATCCGCTGTTTGCTCTCCGCCCCGGTTCGCCAGCGTCCGGGGCGAGCGTTCTGTTCTGCCATGACGCCGGCGAGTCTAGCCGAGCTTTCTTCATCGTTGGTGGAGTTTCCTGCCGACCCGCGCTAGCCTGAACTTCATCAGTGATGAAGAAACCGGGGGTTGCGATGAAAGTGATCGTGATCGGCGCAGGCCTGGGCGGGTTGACGCTCGCCCAGGGGCTGCGCCGAGCGGGGATCGACGTCGCCGTGTACGAGCGCGACGGCGCGCTGGGACGGGCGCAAGGCGTCAGCCTGCACATCGACGACCGAGGCGTCACGGCATTGCGGGGGTGCTTGCCTTTAGCGCACGCCGCGATGATCGACGCCACGATGGGTGGGCTGCGCGAACAGACTCTTTCAGTGTCCGAAGTGGACGGAGCTTGTGCGGTCGTGGATACCGAGCCGCCCGGCGCACGACCTGGTCGGCAGGCACATCGCCCGTTGCTGCGGGCGATATTGCTGACCGGTTTGGAAAATGTGGTTCGCTTCGAGGCGGAGTTCACGCGGTTCGAACGGCGACCCGACAGCAAGGTCCGGGCGTGGTTTGCCGACGGCAGCACAGATACGGCTGACGTCCTGGTCGGCGCGGACGGGATCGGCTCCGCGGTCCGTCGGCAATACCTGCCGCAGGCGCAGGTGGTCGATACCGGACGGCGCATGCTGATGGGCGCGACTTCCTTGTGCGCAGTGACTGGATTACCCGGTTTGATCGGCAACAATCCCGCTGTCGCCCGGATACGCGACTCAACGATGGTGGTGGGCGCGCTGCGGTTCACCTCGCCGCCGACCGTGGCACGGCAACGATTTCTGCCCGCCCTGCGGCTCGGCGCGGTCACTGGGATCGAGGACTACCTGATGTGGGCTCTGCCTGGCCCGGCCGAAAATCTTCCTCGCACCTTCCAGCAGATCGTCGACGAGGCGTGGCCAGAAATGACGTCCACGCTGCGCATCGGAATGATCCCGCCAATCCCCGCTTGGCCCGCCAGCCCAGTGACAGTCCTCGGCGATGCCGTCCACCTGGCCCCGGGTTTCGGCGGCAACCTCGCGATGCAAGACGCGCACCGTCTCTGCTCAGCGCTGATCGAGGCGAATCGCGGGCAGCGCGATCTGCTCGACGCGATCGGCTCGTACGAAGCAGCGATGCGTAACTCCGTGCAGGTCAAGGCAAGCGCATGAAGCTCGCGCTGCTGACCGAGAAGTCGTTGTCCTTGTTCGCCGCGGTGGGCGGTTGGCGCACTGTTGCCGAAGGGGTCGCGTCGCGGGTGGTGTTCCTGATCGCTTACCTGGTGACCGATCAGGTGTCGACCGCTTCGCTGATCGCGGTCGGCGGGGTGGTGGTATTCGCCGGAATTCGCGCGTTCACCGACCGAAAGTACTGGCAGGCAGCGATTGGGCTGGTGATCGTGGGTGCGTCGGCGCTGCTGGCCGGGAGCACCGGACGGGCCGTCGACTTCTACCTGCCAGCGGTGCTCATGCAGGCGGCCGGAGGTGCGGTTTTCCTGCTGTCGATCGCGGTGCGATTGCCGCTGATCGGGCTGGTGCTGGGGCGAGGCGAACGTCTTGACTGGCGACGGGATCCCCCGCGGCGACGGCGTTATCAGCTGTGCACCGGGATTTTCTTGGCGAAATACGTTCTCGCTACGGCGGTTTTGGTGCCGTTGTATCTAGCCGGACTGGTTACGCCGCTTGGGATTGCCGCGACATTGCTGGGCGGGGCACCTGCGGCTGGGGTGTGCGCGTATCTGTGTTGGCGGTTTCTTCGGGCCAGGAGTGCGTTGGCCCGCTGACCTGCCCTGCGGCGGCAGCGGCCTACGCCACCGCCGCCGGGCGGACCGCTCAGTTGAAGATGACGTCCGAGCAGGAGTAGAAGGCCTCGCCGGAGTCGGGCCAGTGGCGTTGCCAGATCGAGTAGATCAAGTGCCTGCCGGTGCGGCCGCCGGGCAGGTTCGCCTGGAGTTGGTAGGCGTTGCCCGCGATCGGCGGGTTGTCCTGCTTGTAGAACGGGGTGTCTTCCAGGTCGGACCACTTGAGCGGTTTCGTCGGGTCGTAGCTGGGCTTGGTGACGTACAGCTCGAAGGTGCCCTCGTGCGCGGCGGTCAGCTGATATTGGAAGGTGTACGGGCCGCTGCTGGGCATCGTGGTGGCCGGCCAGTCGTCGCGGGGCAGGTCGAGCCCCTTGTACTTGTCCCGGCCGGCGCTGCACAGCTTGCCGTCCGGAATGATCTCGCGGCTGCGGCCACTGGCGTCGCCGATGTTCACCTCGTCCCAGTCGTAGAGCGGCCAGCTGTCCCCAACCGCGACGGCGGCCTTGCACGCCGCGGACTGCGGATTCTCCGGACCCTCCTGAAAACATTGCATGATCCGGCTGATCGGGTTGCCCATCGAGCCGTGCGCGAGCGCCGGGACGGCGGTGAACACCGAAACCGTCCCGAGCACGGCGGTCAGTATCCCGACTTTGACGGCGGAGCGGGAAAACTTCATCGCGGGTTCCTCTCATGAGAGGTCTAGACCATGCTTACGGTAGGTGTTGTGGTGCATCGGGTTGTAGGCCCGAAAGTCGGGGGTAGGCGATTTCGGGTGCCTGTCGAGCATGATGGAGTTCATTCGCTCCGGCGGCCGTCCGCGACATGTTCGCCGTGATCAGCGACATCATGCGGTTGCGGCACAAAGACCCGCTGTTCGAAAGGCGGCGACATCTCTGCGGACGACATGTGCCGTTCCAGCCGCGAAAGAAGGCGCCGGCGAGCGGGTCTTATGAGTGCGACTGCGGACGCCGCGCACCGCATGCGCGTCGACCAGTCCCCCGACGCTGCCCAGACAAGCGTTTATGCAGTTCAGGGCATATTACGATCATAAGGATGCGCCCTCGGCCGGATTCGAACCTGCGACACCGGCCGCGCATCTCGCCCAGGCGAGCCGCGACCACATCACGGTCGACGCGATAGAGACCGCCGGGTCGATGCGCGAAGCAGCCGAGCAGCAGCGGGGACTACATCGACCCACTGGAGTTTGCCCTGCCTGCGAGTGCCCGGTCAACACACCACAGCGGAACCGACCGCACATCGCAGCAGTCAGCCATCGCCAATGGTGAGCGTGATCGGTGCGTGCGCCTGCTCAGCCGACAGGAACTGATCACCGCGGTGGGACACCGTCAGCACATACGAAGAAAGCCCGTCAGGGACATCGTTGACGGTGAACCCGAGCTGGCAGCCGGTCACGACGTTGTGGTCGTAGACGTACCTCGTTTGAGCGCTCCCACTGGTGATCGAACCCGTCGAGATCACATGGCCGGCCCCGTCGGACACCTTGACTGCGGTGCCCGGCGCGAGGTCGGAATAGCCGCCCGCCCCTTGGCAGCTAGCGTCGGTCGCGTCGCCGTCGGTCGTCACTCCCGACGAATCGCTCTGGATCGTGAGGATGCCAGTCAACACGAATGTCTGCTTGAACGGAGCGGCCGTTGTCGACGGAATACCCAGCGACATTCCCGACGGCCGGGTCGCGACGTAGGTGACAGTCGCCGTGGCCGCGAGGGCGAGCACCAACGCACCGAAACCGGCAATGAGGCGGATACTGGTCATGTCTTGCTCCAGTCGTTCGTACCGCTATGGACCAGTCGCGTGGAGCACGGTGCGTGTTACTGGTGTCTGGCCCACGAGTTGTCGCGCAACAATCCGACCCTCTCCGGCGATTAGCAGGCGTACGAACGAAAAGAGGGAGTGGCCGTTGACAACTCGGGAACCGCCGAAGGGGCGTCGGCTCATGCGGCAGTGGCCGTGGGTGCTGATCGCGGTCTCTGTTCTCATCATCGTCGGTTCGTCGCGTCCATTGCTTGGTCCGGCGGACTGGGCCGGACTCGGCCAATGGGTTGGCGGCCTCGGTGCCGGTGCTGCTGTCATAGCAGCCATGTGGCTCGCCGGTGCCGAATCTCGGCACGAGCGAGCGCGCGAAGCCGAGCGGCTTCGGGTTCAGGCGTACTACGTCAAGGCGGACTGGAAGAGCGACGAAGAAAGCCGTGGGTTCCATCCGATCAAAGTGGAAAATTCAGGTATTGACCCGATGCTGAACGTCCGCGTCGTGGCGGTGCACACGAATGAGGGCCCGTCCCGACCGCCCCTGGAGGTCGTCGCGAAGTCGGACTGTCCGGTCTTGCTTCCTCACGAAATCTGGACGGTCGATTGGCAGACCGGGAAGGATCTCAGCGACGTCCTCGTTAGGCTGTACGTAGCGCCGATGAACAGGATCGAGATCACGTACGAAGATCTCGCGGGCGGTCGATAGCGGCGGATCGGCATCGATCAGCCGACTCCTGACCAGCGCAAGCGGTAGCACGAGCCGCAACCGGTAATGCTGCCGGATGCGCCGACTTGTGCCGCCTCCTACCGCTGCGGCGGAGGTAGCGGAGTCCGCCAGGCTCGGAAGATGCGCGGCGCGTACGAGGAGATGCAGCGGTCCGGGACACCGCGCTGAGCGAGCGCGAACGTCCGAACCATCGCGCAGTGAATTCTGACAGTTTATGGACTCCCAGGCCTCCCCGGTTCGAACTTTCTTGATCGAAAACGGCCCTGACCTGGGAAGATGTGCCCCCGGCAGGATTCGAACCTGCGACACCGGCTTTAGGAGAGCCGTGCTCTATCCCCTGAGCTACGAGGGCATTCGCGTGTTGCTGCCTACATCCTAGCGGGGCCCGGAGGCGGGTCTGCGGCTGGTGAAGCCAGGTACGCCAGCGCCATTTCCGCCACCTCCTCCGCCCACGTCGTCCATGATCGGTCATCCGGCCAGAATCTGCAGGTCGCGGCGCGGTGGATGCATGCGCCGATGATCGTTCGGGCGGCCATTTCCAGGCCGTCGGTGTCGGCAAGGAAGGGCGCTAGGGCTTCCAGCAGGGCGTCTTGGATCGCGGACAGGGCGGCGAGGCCGCGGTCTCGGCCGTCGGAGCGTTGGGCGTCCAGGAGTTCCGGGAAGATTCGGTCGTGTTCCTGGAAGGTCTGCGCCAGGGCGGCCACGAAGGCGTCGAAGATCGGGCGGAGGCCGGGGGGCGCTGCGTGGAGGGCGTCTCGGACGGTGGTTTCCAGCTCGGTCAGCAGCTGGTCCTTGACGGCGTACAGCAGCTGTTCCTTGCCCTCGAAGCGGCGGTAGATCGCGCCCACCGACATACCGGCCTGCGCGGCGACCTCGGCGACGGTGAACGACTCCAAGCCCTGCTCGGCCAGCACGCGTTCGGCGGCGGCCAGGACTTTCTGCAGCGAAGCCCGGCTGCGCGCTTGTTGCGGCGGGCGGAAGCCCTCGCTGGTCTGACTCACCCGGGGAACCTTACCTGGCCAGCGACCAGATGCGAATGGTAGTTTCCATTCGCATCCGGGGAGGGATCTTGGTCAGCATCGAGATACGCAACGCCTACGTCGATTTTCCGATCTTCGACGCCAAGACGCGGTCGCTGAAGAAACGCGTGCTCGGGAAGGTCGGCGGGAAGATCGGCACCGAGGCGAAGGTGCCGGTGATCGAGGCGTTGCGGGACGTGTCGTTCCAGCTCAGCGAGGGCGATCGGGTCGGGTTGGTGGGGCATAACGGGGCCGGGAAGTCCACGTTGTTGCGGTTGCTGTCCGGGATTCACGAGCCGACGCGCGGCGTCCGGAGAGTCGCGGGGCGGGTCGCGCCGGTGTTCGATCTCGGGGTCGGGCTGGATCCGGGCGAGTCCGGGCGGGAGAACATCCTGGTCCAGGGGTTGTTTCTGGGGATGAGCCGACGGCAGATGCTGAAGCGGGTCGAGGACATCGCGGAGTTCACCGAGCTTGGCGACTATCTCGAACTCCCGTTGCGCACATACTCGGCCGGCATGCGGGTGCGGCTCGCGCTCGGGGTCGTGACCACGATCGACCCGGAGATCCTGCTGCTCGACGAAGGGCTCGGCGCGGTCGACGCGGCGTTTCTCGGCAAGGCGCGGGATCGGCTCCGGGATCTGGTGAAGCGGTCGGGGATTCTGGTGTTCGCGAATCACTCCGAGGAGATGCTCAAGGAATTTTGCGACACCGCGTTGTGGATGGACGAGGGACAGGTGCGACAGCAGGGTTCGCTGTCTGAGATTCTCAAGAATTACAGCGGGAAGCCTGCTGCTTAGAGCGGGAACACATCGTCCACAATGGATTGATCAGGCTGGCTCGAAACACTGCCGATGCGCCGTCACGAACTCGCGGAAACTCCGCGGCCGCTGGCCGGTGACGTCCTCGACCGCGGGAGTCACGGTTTCCGCGCCGCCGTCCAGGTACGTGTTGCACACCTCGACCAGCGCTTTGGCGTGGAACGACGACATTCCGGCTTCCGCCAACGCCGAAAGCGCTTGCTCGTTCGACATGCCACGGTACGCGATCGGACGGCCCAGCACGTCGGACAGCACCGCCGCGGCCTCGTTGTACGTCAGAGCCTCTGGGCCGCTTAGTGCGTACGCTTTGCCTGCGTGGCCGTCCTCGGTCAGCGCGCGAAACGCAACGCGGGCAATGTCTTCGGCGTCCACGAACGCGATCGGGCCGCGGATCAGCGGGCTGGCGAAGAAGTTTCCGGATCGGATGGTTCCGGACCAGTTTCCCGAGAATGCCTGCAGGTAGAAGTTCGCGCGGAGAAAGGTCCAGGACAGCGGCGACGTTTCCAGCACCCGTTCGACCGGACGGTGCAGCCGGGCGATCGGCGTGAGTTCCTCGTCCGCCCGCCACAGCGATTGCTTGACCACGTGCGTGACCCCGGCGGACACCGCGGCTTCGACCACATTGGACTCGTTGCCGGTCTGCCCGGGGCTCATCGCGCCCAGCAGGAACACCTTCGACACTCCGGCCAGCGCCGGTTGCACGGTGGCCGGATCGGACATTTCGACGGTGACCGCGTCAATTCCGTCGGCGGCGGCTTTCCTTGCCTTCTCCGGGGAATGATAGGCGGCGCGGAACGGCACCTCGGCCGCGCGCAACCGCGCGACCAGCGCTGACCCCACATTGCCGCTCGCACCCGTCACCAGGATCATGCGCCCGCCTTCGCGCGTCGAGGGAAATCACGTTCGCGTGTAGGCGATTCAGTGTAGTGGATCAGCCGGTGACGGCGGGGGTTTCCGCGCCGGCAGCCCGGCGCTGCACCAGTTCCTCGACGGCGGACGGCAGCGTGGTTTCGAAGTCGATGAGCTTCGCCCAGGTCGGGGTGACGACGATGCGGACCATCCCCTCCGCGTAGAGCGAACGGATTTCGGCCTCCCATTCGACGCGCTGCTCGGCCGTCATCTCGTAGGAACCGTTCATTTCCAGGAACTCGTCCGGGATCCCGTCGGTGTAGTCCAGTTCGGCGCGGCCGCGCAGGAGCAGGATCTTCGGCGGGTGCACCTCGGTGTCGACGGTCAGCGCGACCATCGGGTTCTCCTTCAGCGCGTGCAGTTTCGGGGAGTTCTTGGTGGTGCACAGGACAACCTCGGCGCCATTCCAGCTGAACGAGATCGGGATGCTGCGCGGCGTGCCGTCCTTCGCGACGTAGGCAAGCCGGGTCAGGTCGCGGGCGAGCAGTTCGCGGCTGAGCGGGCGGTTCAGGACCTCGGCGACTTCCTGCGGTTCCATGTCGGTCTCCTCCACGTCGGATGGCCACGGCGGCCAGGTGCTGCAGGGACGGAGCCGCGGCGGAGTTCTCGACATTACCTCAACAGTGACCTAGCTCACATCGATAATTACAACACTTGTACAACTGCTTGACAGTTATCCGGCGGATGGCGTTGAGTGGTTGCCGTGCGGGGTTTCCCTGCCCGGAAACCGGAAGCGAGCCGCGGGGAGGTGAGGGCGATGAGCGATACGAGCCCGGGGCGAAGTACGCCCCCGGACCCCGGATTGTCCCCACTTTCCGGCATCCCCGGCTGATCCCGGTTTCCCCGCCCGTCCGGCCCGCGCCGGACGGGGTCTTCGGAGTGCGCGGAAACCGGCGGTCGCGGGTGCCCTGATCGGCCCGGAAAGAGGGCCGAAGGGAGTGCTCGGCATGACCACCGACACCACCGTAAGCATCGACCGGCGCACCACCGCCGTCCTCGACGAGCAGCACGTCGGCGACATCCGCGGCGCGCTCGGCACCATCAAAGCGGGCGACTGCGCGCCCCGGACCGGCCTGTCCGCCAAGCTCAAGACCCTGCTCGCGATCGTCGGGCCGGGGTTGATCGTGCTGGTCGGCGACAACGACGCCGGCGCGTTCGCGACCTACGGCCAGGCCGGGCAGAACTACGGCCCGAAACTGCTGTGGACCCTCCTGCTGCTCGTCCCGGTGCTGTACGTGAACCAGGAAATGGTGCTGCGCCTCGGCGCGGTCACCGGCGTCGGGCACGCCCGGCTGATCCTCGAACGCTTCGGCAAGTTCTGGGGCGCGTTCTCGGTGATCGACCTGTTCCTGCTCAACGCGCTGACGCTGGTCACCGAGTTCATCGGCATCACGATGGCGACGCGCTACCTCGGCCTGCCGACAGTTCCGTCGGTGGTGCTGGCCGCGGCCGTCATCATCGGAGCCGCGTTCACCGGCAGCTTCCGGCGGTTCGAGCGGATCGCGATCTTCTTCTGCCTCGGTTCGCTGACGCTGATCCCGGTGTACGTGTTCGCGCACCCGGCACCGGCGGAAATGCTCGGCGGACTGGTGCCCACGATTCCCGCCGGACCTGGCGGGATGGCCGAGCTGATGCTGCTGATCATCGCGATCGTCGGCACCACGGTCGCGCCGTGGCAGCTGTTCTTCCAGCAGTCGTACGTGATCGACAAGCGCATCACGCCGCGGTTCATGCGGTACGAGAAGGCGGATCTGTGGATCGGCCTGGTCGTGGTGATGGTCGGCGCGGCCGCGATCATGGGCATCGCGTCGGCGGCCTTCGCCGGTGCCAGCACGTCCTTCACCGACACAGCTGGCGTTACGGACGGCATCGAGGCTTACGCGGGACGTACGGCGGGCGCGCTGTTCGCCGTCGCGCTGCTGGACGCTTCGATCGTCGGAGCGTTCGCTGTGTCGCTCTCGAGTGCGTACGCGATCGGTGACGTCTTCGGGATGAAGCACTCGCTGCATCGCGGGGCGCGGCACGCGAAGGGCTTCTACGCGGTGTACGCGGGTCTCGTCGCGCTGTCGGCCACCATCGTGCTCATCCCGGGCTCGCCGCTCGGGTTGCTCACCACCGGGGTGCAGACGCTCGCCGGGGTGCTGCTGCCGTCGGCGACGGTGTTCCTCTTGCTGCTGTGCAACGACAAGGCGGTGCTCGGGCCGTGGGTCAACGGACGGCTCACCAACCTGTTCACCTCCGTGGTGGTCGGGGTGCTGGTGGTGCTGTCGGTGATCCTCACCGCGGCGGTGCTGTTCCCGGACATCAGCGCGGACCAGATTTTCCTGATCATGGCGGTCAGCGGCGGGATCGGCGTGCTGACGGCCGGGTACGCGCTGCTTCGCCGCCGCCGAAACGCCGCCCCGATCGATCGCACCGGACGCGCGGAGTGGCGGATGCCGCCGCTGCAGTACTTGCCGCCGCCGGAGATGTCGACCGGACGCAAGATCGGGCTGACCGCGCTGCGCGCGTATCTGCTCCTGGCGATGGCGCTCGTCATCGTGAAGCTCGTCCAACTGGCTCTAGGTTAACTCTGCGTGAGAGTACTTCTCAGCGTGCACACAGCGAGTGTGCACAACAGTGGGTAACCGTGACGCCCTGGCACCGGAAGGCCTGATGACCGACCCCAACGACAGACGCGCCGCCGCATCCCGAGGTGCGGCGGCACGCGGTGTCGCCGCCCGCGCCGCTGCCCGGCGACGACGGATCACCGGCCGGGTCGCGCTGGCCCTCGCGGCCGCGCTGACGCTTTCGCTGACCGGCTACGGCTGGGCGGCCTACAACGGCATCGTGGCCGGGCTGCAGGTTTCCGACGTGCTCGACGGGCAGTCGACCTCCAGCGGCGGCGACACCAACATCCTCATCATGGGCCTCGATTCGCGGCTCGACGAGAACGGCAACCCGCTGCCGAAGGACATCTACAACTCGCTGCACGCCGGGGATCAGCAGGACGGCGGCTACAACGCCAATGTGCTGATGCTGCTGCACGTCCCCGGCAACGGCGGCAAGGCGACGTCGATCTCGATTCCGCGCGACGATTACGTTCCCCTGGCGGGTTGCCCGGACAACGTGTGCAAGGGCAAGATCAAACAGGCTTACGGGCTGGCGTTCGACGAAAAGGCCAAACAGCTCGTCCAGCAGAACGTCACCGACAAAACCCAGCGCGAGCAGCAGGCGCGGGACGCGGGCCGCCGCGCGGAAATCGACACCGTCCGGAAATTCCTCGGCGACGTCCCGATCGACCATTTCGTCGAGGTCACCCTGGTGGCGTTCTTCGAGATCGCCCAGGTCGTCCAGCCGATCACGGTGTGCCTCAACGAGGACACCCAGGACAGCTATTCGGGCGCGAACTTCCACGCCGGCCAGCAGGAGATCAGCGCCGAGCAGGCCGTCGAGTTCGTCCGGCAGCGCCGGGACTACGTGCATCCGTCGCTCAATTTCACCGACCTCGACCGCGAACGCAGGCAGCAGGCGTTCATCTCCTCGCTCGCATATCAGCTCAAACAGGGCGGTACCTTCACGAATCCGGCGAAACTCCAGGGAATTCTGGACGTCGCGAAGCAGAACACCGCGGTCGACAGTTCGCTGGACCTGCTCGCGCTCGCGAAACAGGCGTCCAGCCTGACCGGCGGCAACGTCAGTTTCGTGACCCTTCCGGTCGATCATTTCGGCAAGAGCCCGTCCGGCGAGGACGTCAACTTCGTCAATACCGCGCAAATCCAGTCCCTGGTCGCGCAACTGCTGAGCGGAGCCCCGGTGCCGAGCCCGGCCGCGTACGTCACCCCGCTGGCGCACGGAAACACCACCCCCGCTCCCCCGCCGGCGTTGAGCGGAGGCGGAATCCCGTGCGTGAAATAACTCGTGAAATAGCTTCAGCACCGCGAATGAGACCACGGACACTCCGCGCGCCTCAATGTCCTTTCAGGACAGAGCAGGCATAATCGGCTCGGCGCATTCTTTCCCGCGCCGAAAAATCGGCGGACGGCGGTGCTCGGGTGGCTACGACACGGAACAGACGAAGCCGGGTCCCGGTCGCGATCGTCGGCTGGCTGTCCCGGCCGCTGGCGTCGTTCCACCTCGTGCTCGCGCTGTGCGGCCTGCTCACGCTGCTCGGCGTCATCATGGTGCTGTCGGCGTCTTCCGCGCAGCCGGGCGGGGTGTACAGCACCTTCCAGAAGCACATCATCTTCGTCCTGATCGGGCTGGTCGCGCTGTGGGCCGGGCTGCGGATTCCGTTGCGGCGGATCAGGTCCCTCTCGCCGATGCTGATGCTCGTCACGCTGGCGATGCTCGCGCTGGTGCTCACCCCGCTCGGCGCGAAGGTGAACGGCGCGCAGCGGTGGTTCACGCTCGGTCCGTTGACGCTGCAACCGGTCGAGCTCGCGAAGGTCGCGTTGACCTTGTGGGGCGCGCACATTCTCGTGGTGAAGGCCCGGCTGCTGCATCACTGGCGGCACTTGCTGGTACCGCTGGTTCCGGTCGCGCTGCTGATGTTCGCCCTGGTGATGGCGCAGCCGAACCTCAGCGGAACGATCTCGCTCGGCATCGTGCTGCTGTCGCTGCTGTGGTTCTCCGGCGCGCCGGGACGGCTGTTCGCCGCGCTGCTGGCCGGCGGCGTCGGCGGGTTCGTGGTGCTCGCGCTAGTCGCGGACTACCGGCTCGCGCGCGTGCTGTCGTTCCTCTCCCCCGACGCGGACACGTCCGGCGCTGGATACCAGGCGGTGCAGGCACAGTACGCACTCGCCGAGGGCGGGCTGTTCGGCGTCGGGCTCGGACAGGGCGCGTCGAAGTGGAAGTACCTGCCGAACGTGCAGAACGACTTCATTTTCGCGCTGATCGGCGAGGAGCTCGGGTTCCTCGGCTGCGCGGTGGTGCTGCTGCTGTTCGGCGGGCTCGCGCTGGTCGGCCTGCGGATCGCGACGCGCAACCTCGACCCGTGGATCCGCATCGTCGCCGCGACGATCACCGTGCTGCTGGTCGCGCAGGCGGCGGTCAACATCGGGTATGTCGTGAACGCGCTGCCGGTGACCGGGGTGACGCTGCCGCTGGTGTCGTACGGCGGGACGTCGCTGATCGTGACGATGTTCCTGTTCGGCGTGCTCGCCAGCTGCGCGCGGCACGAGCCCGCCGCGGTGGCCGACCTGAATCATCTGGGACCGGGCAAGATCGGCCGGATTCTGCGGCTGCCGGTGCCGGAGCCGTATCGGCCGGTCCGGGCGTCGGCGAAGCCGACCCGCGCACGACGACCGGTGCGGCCTCGCTGACTCTTACACTGCGGTAGTGGAGAGCGACGTCTGGGATGTCGCGCGGCCCGGTCGCGCGGGTCCGTTGTCCCTGGGCGGATTCCGCCACCGGACCGGCGGGACGGTCGATCTGCGAGTGGTGCCGCATCCGGCGATCACGGTGGTGCTGGAGTTCGGCGACGGCAAACTCCTCGTGGACGACGGCGCTCAGCACGGCAGCTTCGTCGCCGGGCTCGCGCCGCGCGGGGTACGGCTGCGCGGGGAAAGCCTCGAATGCGTCGAAGTCCGGTTGCCGCCGTTGGCTGCTGCCGGAGTGGGCGCTGGGCCCGCGGAGCTGGACCGGACGGTCGGGCTGACCGAGTTGTGGGGCCGGGACGCCGCCCGGCTTCGGGACCAGTTGAGCGAAGCCGGTTCGTGGGACGCCCGGTTCGCGCTGGTGGAGGCTGCTTTCGCCCGTCGGCTCTCGGTGGTTCCGGCGACGGATCCGGAGGTTTCCTTGGCTTGGCGGCGGATCGTCCGGAGCCGCGGCCTCGTGCGGGTCGAGTCGCTGGCGGCCGAATGCGGGTGGAGCAGGCGGCGGTTGTGGGACCGGTTCCGGGCACAGGTCGGGTTGCCGCCCAAGCGAGCGGCGAAGCTGGTGCGCTTCGATCATGCTGCTCGACGGCTGGCGACCGGGGCCAGTGCGGCCGATGTCGCGGCTGAGTGCGGGTATACCGATCAGTCGCATCTGCACCGGGATGTCGTGGCGTTCGCCGGGGTGACGCCGGGTCGGCTGGCCGCCGATGCCGGGTTCGCGGCGGATCGCAGCGCGTTCGCCTGAACATTTGTGCAATACCCGGCGGTCCTGCTCGCGTGACACTGCGGGTATGCCGAAATTGTCCACTGTGGAATTGCCGGGCGCGAAGACCTTGCTGACCGGAGCGACCGGCGGGATCGGTCGGACGCTTGCCCGTACGCTGGCCGCGCGCGGTGCCGACCTGGTGCTCACCGGCCGCCGGGTCGAGTTGCTCGAACCGCTGGCCGCCGAGGTGGGTGGTCGCGCGGTTCCGGCCGACCTCACCGATCGGGGTGCGGTCGAGGAACTTCTCGCTGCGGCAGGGGAAATCGACGTCGTTGTCGCCAATGCGGCGCTCCCCGCGACGGGGTTGTTGGCCGATTACTCGATCGATGAGGTCGATCGCGCGCTTGAGGTCAACCTGCGGGCGCCGGTCGTGATGGCGAAGCTGTTCGCTTCGCGGATGATGGCGCGGCGGCGTGGGCATCTCGTCTTCATCTCGTCGCTGTCCGGGAAGACCGCGTCTGGGCAGGCTTCGCTGTACAACGCGACGAAGTTCGGCTTGCGCGGGTTTGCTCTTGCGCTCCGGGAGGACTTGCGGCCGTTCAATGTCGGTGTGTCGTCGGTGTTTCCCGGCTATATCAGCGACGCGGGCATGTTCGCCGATTCGGGGGCGACCTTGCCGTTCGGCGTCGGCACCCGGACACCGGACGACGTCGCGCGGGCGACGGTGCGGGCGATCGAACGCAACCTCGCGGAGATCGACGTGGCACCGTTCGGGTTGCGGTTGACGGCGTTGCTCGGCGGGATCGCACCCGGGGTGGCGGCGGCTGTGCAACGGCGTCTTGGCGCGGAGGCGATTACCGAGCAGTTGGCGGAAGGGCAACGGGCGAAGCGTTAGAGCAGCGCCCGGAGGTGCGCAACGTCCGGCGCGGGGATCGACCGGGCCAGGTATAGCTCGTCAAGCGGCCGGACCTGCGTGTTCAACTCGCGGGAGGCCTTGCGCGGCAACCGCTTCAATGCCCAGCCCAACCGGATCCGCGCCACTTCCGGATCGTTCGACGGACCGTAATCGTCACCATGCTCGGTGTGCCGATCCAGCTGCCGGTAGGGAGCATGGACGAAGCGGCTCCATGCGGCGAGCGCTTCCGCGATGCCGCCGGGATAGAGATCGGCGCGCTCGTAATGCGCGATTGCTCGCAGTGCCGATGCGGAAACCCGCGGAACTCGCGCGTGGGGCGGGGCGGGCTGGACGTATTCCGGCTCGCGGACACGCAGCCGTGCCGGGGGTCTACGCGGCATGGCCCTTTCTGGTCTTCATACCGGCCATCCTGACGGGTTTCACCGTTTCGGCCAATGCCAAGCCGGTTGGTCGAGCCGCCCCTGCCCGGCCACCACCGTCGCGCCGAAGTCCTTTTCCAGTTCCAGCACCGAAGCGTCCTCGAGAAACCGCACCAGCAGCTGGGAATGCGAAACCACCAGCAGCTGCGTCTTCTTCGCCGCCGCAGTGATCAACGCGGCCAGCGCGGGCAACAGGTCCGGGTGCAGGCTGGTTTCCGGCTCGTTCAGCACCAGCAGCTCCGGCGGGCGCGGGCTCAGCAATGCCGCAGCCCACAGCAGGTAGCGCAGGGTCCCGTCGGAGAGTTCGGCGGCGCTCAGCGGGCGCAGCAGGCCGTGTTGGTGGAAGCGGAGGTCGAATCTGCCGTCGGTGGTGGCTACTTCGATGGACGAGCCCGGGAAGGCGCCGTCGATCGCGGTGGCCAGGGCGTCGGCGTCGAGGGATTCTTGGATGGTGCGCAGGGCCGCGGCCAGGTCGCCGCCGTCGTGGTCCAGGGCCCAGGTTCGGGTGCCGATGCGGCTTTGCCTGGCGGGGGCGTCGGCGTCAGTGCGGAAGTGGTCGTAGAAGCGCCACGCTCGGACTCGGTCGCGCACGATCAGGAGTTCCGGGCAGAGGCGCGGGTCGGCGAATTCGCTCAGCATGCTGTCGGTCAGGGCGATCGAGTGGCCGCTTTCGGCCCATCGCCCGGACTCGTCTCGGATGCGGACTCTCGTGCCGGAGCGGTCGGCCAGCAACGCCGACGGGCGCAGAACTGGGCCGTGCCAGACGCATTCGCGTTTGTACTCGGGGTCCAGGTTGAAAGCGGTCTCGGTGGGGACGGGGAGACCGAAGTCCAGTGCGTAGCCGAATTCGTCGCCGGAGTAACCCAGGCGCAGGCCGATCGGTTTGGTGCGCTGCAACGGTTGTATCGGTGATCGGCCTTCGCGCACGGATCGGCCGATCGTCTCCGGACCTGCCCACAGCGTCGACGGTAGGCCGCCTTCACCGGCAAGGGCGGCGACTGCGCCGTTGCGTCCGGCGTCGGCGAGCAGCCGCAGCGCGCGGTACAGGCTGGATTTCCCGGTGCCGTTCGCGCCGACGATCACGGTGAGCTGCGACAACGGCAGCACCAGGTCGCGTAGCGAGCGGTAGTTCTGGATCGCCAGGGTGGTCAGCACGCCGACACCTCCTCGGGCAGGCCGAAGCGGGGGAACAACTCGGGTTCGAGGAACCAGGTGACGGTGCGGATTCGGTCGCCCCACGGTGCCAGGACGAGGATTCCGGCGGGACGTCCCACCGTGCCACCGGGTTCCGTGAGGTAGCAGGCGAAGGCTGGGTGGGTGTTGGCGCGCGTCGGGAGCAAACGAAACTCTCGGGTACCGCGCCATTCGCCGAACATGGTGAGGAACGCGGTGACAGCTTCCCGGCCGACGTACTCGTGCGGCGCGGGCGGCATGGCGAGCCAGCCGTCGTCGGTCAGGAGCGCGACTACGCCCTCGACGTCTCCCTCGCTGAACGCGTCGGCGAATCGTTGCGCGATCTCCCGTTCCCGTGGTGCAGGCGGGGCGGGTTCGACGGTTTGGCGCAGCTGGGCCCGCGCGCGTTGCAGAGCGCCTTTGACCGCATTCGGGCTGGTGTCCAGCATTTCCGCGACCTCGGCGGTCGAGTAGTCGAGCACGTCCCGGAGCACGAGGACGGCGGCCTGGCGCGGCGGAAGTTTCTGCAAGGCCGCGACGAACGCCAGCTCGAAGGTTTCCTTGGCGCTGTAGTGCGCGGCGGGGTCGTCCGGCGCGGGCTGCAGCCACGTCACCTCGGTGCGGCGGGTGGGCTCGGTCGGGGTGAACGGCGGCGAGGGTTCGGCTGGGACGCGACGGCCGGCGTCGCGGAGAGCGTTGAGGCAGCGGTTGGTGGCGATGCGGTACAGCCAGGCCCGCACCGAGGCTCGACCGGCGTACCCGTCCAGGCCGCGCCAGGCGGCGAGCAGCGTCTCTTGCAGCAGGTCTTCGGCGTCGGTGAGCGAGCCGAGGAGGCGGTAGCAGTGCACTTGCAGCTCGTGCCGATAAGGCTCGACCAGCTCGCGGAAGGCGTGCGCGTCTCCGGCGCGTGCGCGATCGAGGATGTCCTGGCCCATCCTTCGCATCCTGCCACCGTTCCGTTTCCGGGGCGGGCGGTGTCTCTACTGGTGACCCCTGCGAAAGGCGAAACGATGAACCCTGTCGACGATCTGGCCACTGTCCTCGAGTCCACCAGCGAACTGGTCGCTGGCGTGTCTCGCTGGGACGCGCCGACGCCGTGCCCGGAGTGGACTGTCCGCGAGCTGGTGAACCATCTGGTCCTCGGGCACCGGCTGTTCACCGCCGTCCTGCGCGGTGAGGCGGGCGGCTCGCTGGACCCGCGCACTTCCGACGCGCTCGGCGACGATCCGGTGGCGGCCTACCGGGACGCGGTCGCCGGTCTGCTCGCGGCGTTCCGGCAGCCGGGCGTGCTGGAGCGGACTTTCGAGGTCCCAGCCGGGACAGTTCCGGGGATCGCCGCGCTGCGTCTGCGGATCGTCGAGGAACTCGTGCACGGCTGGGACCTCGCTCGCGCCACCGGGCAGGAGCCGAAGTTCGAGGACGCCTTGGTTGAGCGGGAAATCGCGTTCAGCGCGGCTCGGCTAGCTGACCTTCCGGCGGAGCGCAGTCCGTTCGCGGCGCCAGTGCCGGTCGCGGAGGACGCGCCGCCGTTGGATCGGCTGGTTGGGCTGCTCGGCCGGTCGCCGAATTAAGCGACGCGGAATTTCAGCAGACCTCGCTGGTCGGTCAACGGGGCTGCTGATTCCAGCACTAAGCCAGCGGAATCGGCGAGGGTGCAGAATTCTTCCACGCGCCGTTCGCGTCCGCCGAAATGGACCAGCATGACCAGGTCCATTTCGGTGCGCGCGTGAATTCCGCCGACCGCTTCGATGGCCAGAATCCGACCGGACGGGCCCGCCGCTTCCGCACACCGCTTCAGGACGCGGCGGGCGTTGTCGTCGTCCCAGTTGTGCAGGATGTCCACCAGCACATAGACATCTGCTCCAGACGGGAGCGGGTCGAAGAAGCTGCCGCCCAGGACCTCGACGCGGTCGGCGAGGCCGCGTGCGGCGAAGGCGGCGCGGGCCTCGCTCGCAGTGGGTTCGAGGTCGATCAGCTGCGCCCGCAGTTTCGGCTGCGCCTCTAGGATCGCGGCGAGCAAATCTCCTCGACCGCCACCGACGTCGACTACTGTGTCGAATGCGGCCCAGTCGATTCCGGCGACCACTTGCGGGATCTCGGTGCGGAATCGGTTGGTCATCTGCCGGTCGAAGGATTGCCGTAAATGCGGTTGTTCGGAGAGATCGGTCCAGAAATCCTTGCCGTACCGGCGGGAGTAAGCCGCCTCACCGGTACGGACGCTGTGCGCCAGTTCGACGAAAGCGAGTTCGGCGCGACCGGCGGCCCGGTCGAGGTGCAGGAGGTTGGCGACGCCGTTTTCCTTGTCAGCGCACAAGTTCTCGCCATAGGAGGTGGTCAGGTAGCCGTCGTCGGTGCGTTCGACCACGCCGAGCGTGACCAGGTGGCCGAGCAGGACGTCGAGCGCGACCGGGGAAAGATCCAGTTCCGCGGCGACGTCGTCGACAGTGCCGGGGGCGCGCAGCCGGTCGGGCAGGCCCAGCGTTACCGCGACTCGCAACGCCATCGGAGTGGCCAGGCTGGCGGCACGGAGGAGGTGGTTCGCGTCATCACTCACGTGATTCCACCTTGCCAGCCCGGTCAACCGGATTTTCCGGGCCAGGCGGCGGTCTTGACGAATTCGGCGAAGCTGCGCGGCGAACGGCCGAGAGCGCGTTGGACGCCGTCGGAAACGTGGGCGTCGCGGCCTTCGCGCAGCGGTTCGATGACGTCGGCGAAGATCGCAGCCTCGGCGCGCGGCAAACCTTGGTCGACCAATTCCGCGACGTAATCCTCAATGGACAGTGGAACGTAGCGGATTTCCCGGCTGGCCGCAGCGGAAATCGCTTCGACCGCCTCAGCCAGTGATACCGCACTGGGCCCGGAGAGTTCGTAGGTCTGCCCCGCGTGACCGTCTTCGGTCAGGGCGGCGGCGACCACCTCGGCGATGTCCTCGGCGTCCACGAAGGTCGCCGCGCCGTCACCGGCGGGCAGGCGCAGTTCGCCGGCGGCCACGGCGTCGGCGAAGAATCCCTCGCTGAAATTTTGCGCGAACCAGCCGGGGCGGCTGATCGTCCACTCCAGACCGCTTTCCCGTACGGCCGCCTCGCTGTCCGCGATACCGTCGCGCATTCCGGTGCGGTCGCGGACGTAACCCGGGTCGTCGATGCCGCGTCCGGACGCCAGCACGATGCGCCGCACACCGTGTTTTCGGGCCTGCGCAACGAAGGGGCGGACCAGGTTGGTCCCGTCGAGCTGCACGACGTAGGCCGCGCGGATGCCTTCCAACGCGGCGCCCCAGGTGCTGGCGTCGGTCCAGTCGAAGGGGTGTTCGCCGGATCGCGCAGCCGCGCGGACCGGGTGCCCGGCGGCGCGCAGCCGGGAGACGACGCGGCGGCCGGACTTGCCGGTCGCGCCGGTGACCAGGATCGGGTGTTCAGCCATGTCTTCAGTCAAGCGGCAGGCTCCCAGCCCGGCCATGGTTGAAAAGCTCGCCTCGATGTCTGCGCGTATACGCTGGCCAGGTGGACGCAGTAGCGGAACTGCTCGCGGACGTCCGGGCGCGCGGTGCGGTCTTCCGGCAGACGACCATGCCGTCGACGTGGGCGTTGCGGGTCGCCACAGGTACGCCGCTGACCTTGGCGCGGATGCTGCGCGGCGAGGCGTGGATCGTGCCCGACGGGCTCGCACCGGTCCGGATCGGTGCGAACGACATCGTCGTGGTTCGCGGTGATGTGCCGTACGTGGTGGCCAACGATCCGACTGCCCCGCCGACGCACACCGTCACCGCCGCCGACTACTGTCCGCCGCCAACCGACGGTCGCACCTGCGGAAATCCGGCCGAGGACGCGGCCGTATTGCTCAGCGGGGCGGTTGAAAGCCGTGGCCAGTCCGGCGAACGGTTGTTGCGAGCGTTGCCCGAGGTGCTGGTCGTACCGGCCGGCAGTCCGCATCCGCCGGCCGAGGTGTTCGCCGACGAGGTCGGGAAAGACCGGCCGGGACAACAGCAGGTACTCGACCGGATGCTGGACTTGATGCTGGTTTCCGCGCTGCGCACCTGGTTCGACAACGCCCCGGTCCAACTCGATCCAGTGGTAAGCGCCGCGCTGAAGCACCTCCGCGAGGACCCCGCCCGCAGTTGGACAGTCGCGGAACTGGCTGCCGAATCGGGAGTGTCGAGGGCAGCGCTAGCCCGGCGGTTCACCGAGCAGGTCGGCGAACCGCCGATGGCCTACCTCGCGGGCCGACGCGTCTCACTAGCCGCCGAACTGCTCCGCACCACTGAGTACACAGTGGACACTATCGCGCGAAAAGTCGGCTACGCCAACGCTTTCGCACTCAGCGTAGCCTTCAAACGACGACGCGGAATCCGGCCGAGCGAGCACCGTCACAAAAGCTCGGTGTGATACTTCGCCGCCAACGACCGCGCCCGCTGGCCCTGCTCGGCCTTCTCCGCACTCGCCACTTGCCGGAAGAATTCCTCCTGCCCGGCCGGGGAGCACACGCAGTACATCCGCGCGGGCCGGTCGGAGATGTTGCGGAAGAAGTGCGGCGCGTTGGCCGGGATGTTCACCGTCTCGCCCGCGTGCACGATCGTTTCCTCGCCGCGGAAGGTGAACCGAAGCTCGCCTTCGAGCAGGGTGAACATCTCCTCGAAGTCGTGCCGGTGCGGCGGCGGGCCGCCGCCGGGCGGGACGCGCATGTCGATCAGGCAGTAGCGGCCGTTGGTCTGCTCGCCGGACACCAGGATCGTGTAGCTGTCGCCGACGAGCTCGAGATTCGGCAGGTCGTTCGGGCGCGCGACGGTGAGCTGGCGCCGCGGATCGTCCGGGGGAAGAGAGGTCATCGATTCTCCCTGCGAGGCAACGGAATCCGAAGACGGGCGACACGGCAGAAAATCCGGAACATTTCGTCCGCTTATTCAGATTAGCTTAAACTGGCGGGCAGTGTCCAGGCACCGCGAGGAGAACAGATGTCCCGCCCGCGCAAGGTCCGCAAGGACGCCGAGGCCAACCGCGAACGACTGCTCGCCTCGGCTGCCGCGGCGGTGCTCCGCGAAGGCCGGCACGTTCCGCTGGCCACTATCGCCGCCGAGGCCGGTCTCGGGATCGGCACGCTCTACCGCAGCTACTCCGACCGCGACGCGTTGCTGCAAGCACTGGAGCACCGCGCGTACGGCCTGCTCAACAGCCTGCTCGACCAGATCGAATCCGACGAAGACAGCACTGGCCTCGCCTCGGTCGCGCGCTATCTCGAAGGCACCGTGAACCTCGCCGACCAGCTGGTACTCCCGCTGCACGGCGCGCCTCCGCTCGTTACCCCGGAGGCAGTGGCGGCGCGAAAGTCGATTTACCGACGACTCGGCTTCTTCCTCGCGACCGGTCGCGCGGACGGGAGCATCCGCGGCCAGGTCAACGCCACTGATCTCATCGCGTTCAGCACCCTGCTCACGCAGCCGAAAGCCGCCGTCCTCGACTGGACCCACCTGGCGAGACGGCAGATCGCGCACTTCCTCAACGGCATCGCGACCGAAGGGCCGAGGGAAGTGCCTGGTCCCGCCGTCGAACGCGAGCACGTCGAGCAGGCCTTCGCTGCACGGGCCGACAGTTAGAAGGTCTTCCGAACGATCGGCCATGTTACCGTCGGGCGTCGTCAAGGAGGTGGGGATGCCCGCAGCAGGCACCCGCAAGCCGATGCGCGAACGGTTCCGCGAGCAGGTGCGCGAGGAGGTCAAGGTCGTCGCGCTCAACCAGCTCGCGGCAGGCGGCGCGCAGGCGATCTCCATCAACGCCATCGCCAAGCAGCTGGGTGTCTCCGGGCCGGCGCTGTACCGCTACTTCTCCAGCCGTGACGAACTGCTGACCGTCCTGGTCATCGACGCGTACAACGACCTCCGCGAGGCCATGGCGAAAGCCCTCGACACCGACGCACTCGACGCGGAAGCGCAGGTCCGGCTGCTGGCCGCCGCATACCGGGCCTGGGCGCAGGAAGAACCGCACCGGTACGAGCTGCTGTTCAAGGCGCCGTTCCCCGGATACGACGCGCACGCCAAGCCGCTCGCCGAAGCGGCCCGGTCGCTGATGGGCGTGGTGCTCGGGGTGCTGCACCACCTCGATTCCGCCACCGCGGAGAAGCCGACCGCGTACGAGAACGAGGAAGTGCTCGACGCCCGGCGCGCCAACAGCGAGAACCACCAGCTGGCAGTCGCGTTGTGGTCACGGCTGCACGGCTTCGTCAGCCTCGAAATCGGCGGCGGCTTCACCGCGATGGGCCTCGACGCCGACGCGCTGTTCGAAACCGAAGTACGAGTGCTGGCAGACCGGGTCCGCCGCGCCTCCTGATCACCGGCGAGACGCGCGCGGCTTCGCCCCCAACGCCACCGCCAGCACGGCCCCGGCCACCATGCACGCGCCGACCACCCACAAACCGGTCCGCTGCGTACCGGCCAGGTCGCGCAGCCAGCCCGTCACATACGGCGCGACGAACCCGCTCAGATTGCCCAGCGCGTTGATCAACGCGATCCCGCCTGCCGCCGCCGCGCCGGACAGGAAGTTCGACGGCAGCGCCCAGAACGTCGGCAGCGCCGCGCACACGCCCATCGCGCAGATGGTCACCGCGGTCATTGTGGCGTAAGGGTTTCCGAGATACAGCGCGACCGGGATCGCCGCGCCGCCGACGAGCATCGGCAGCGCGACGTGCCACGTCCGTTCCCCGGTGCGGTCGCCGTGGCGCGCCCACGGGACCATCACCAGCGCACCCGCGACGTACGGGATCGCGTTCACCAAACCCGCCTGCAGCACGGTCAGTTTGGTGCCGAACTCCTCGCCGAACCCGGCGATGATCGTCGGCAGGAAGAAACCCAGCGCGTACAGGCCGTAGACGACCGCGAAGTACACGAACGCCAGCCCGAGGATCCGCGGGTGCGTCAGCGCTTTCCGCAGCGGCCAGTGGTGTTCGGCTTCGGTGGCGCGGCGCTCGGCGTCGAGTTCATTGGTGAGCCAGTCGCGTTCCTCCGCCGACAGCCACTTCGCGGTCTCCGGCCGGTCGCTCAGGCAGAACCACGTGACGACCGCGAGCAGGATCGCCGGAATTCCTTCGACCAGGAACATGAACCGCCAGCCGGACAGGCCGAAGACGCCGTGGCCGCCGCTGATCAGCAGACTGGAGACGGTCGAGCCGATCGCGCTCGACACCGGCACCGCGCACATGAACAGCGCGACCGCCTTCGCCCGCTGCGCCGCCGGGAACCAGTACGTCAGATACAAAATGATGCCAGGGAAAAACCCTGCCTCGGCGACGCCGAGCACGAACCGCAGCACCACCAGTGTCTCGGTGTTCGGCACGAAGGCCATCGCGACGGCCACCGAGCCCCAGGTGATCATGATCCGCGCGATCCAGCGGCGCGCGCCGAACCGGTGCAGCGCGAGATTGCTCGGCACCTCGAGGATGAGGTAGCCGATGAAGAAGATCCCCGACGCGAGCCCGAAGGCCGTCGCGGTGAGCCCGAGTTCTTTGTTCATCCCGTTCGGACCGGCGAACCCGATGTTGACCCGGTCCAGGTAGTTGACGAAGTACAGCAGCATCAGCAGCGGCATGACCCGCACCGCCGCCTTGGCCATGACCCGGTTGCCCAGTGCGCTCGTCTTCGTCGACATGTCCGGATCTCACCCGGCCGGACCCCGCTGAGTCAAGGTTTTGCGTAATGCTTAGCGACCGCGGTGAACGCCTCCTTCGGTTCCCAGTTCAGCCCCGGGTACGCCGTGCCCGAGCGGTCTTCCAGGACCTTCACCAGGCCGAAGCTCGCGAGGTCGAGATCGTTGCCCCCGGGCCGGTGCGGGTAGTTGTAGAGCGCGAACAGGAACACGAACGCACTGTCCACTCCCTCCTCGTCGAAGATCTCCAACAGCTCGCGCAGATACCCCGCCTGCCCGGCTTCGTCGCGCTCATACTCGCCGTCGATGCGGAGCGGATCGCCGGTTTCCTTGTCGTACTCGACGATTTCCATGCTCCGCGGCGCTACGTCGCCGGACCCGTGCCAGGTCGCCGTGCCGAAACCGGTGATCGCGACCGGTTTCCCTTGCGCCACCAGGGTTCGCACGCCGTCCCGGAAGATCGGCGCGACCTCGGCGGAGCGGATGAGTTCCACCGTGACGAAGTCGAACCGGCTCCAGTCCACCTGCTCGAACTGGATGCACGCGTAGGTGACCGGGCCGTGGAACCGCTCCCGCACGAGCTTGACGGCGGTGTCGAGGAACGGGTCGAGCCGCTTGCCCACCGCCGCCAGTCGCTCGGCGCGGCCCTCAGGTTCGGCGAGCAGCAAGCTGACCCGTTCCGCGACATCCTCGCCGGGCAGGAAGCCGTGGTTCATCACGCTCAACTCGACGCCGGTCACGAACACGACGTCCGCCCCGGTGGCGCGCAGCCGTTCCGCGCGGGTGGCGCAGTCGGCGAAGAGGGCGAGCATTTCCTCGTGGGTCTGCTCCAGCGGATACGGCGAGAACCAGACCTCCAGCCCCAGGTCGGCCGCCCACCGCGCGGCCCGCTCCAGCCGCTCCGGATCGCCGCCGACGAGATGCACCGCGGTGCAGTGCAGGTCGTCGCGGATGATCGCCAGTTCGCGTTTCACCACCTCTGGTTCGAAGTTCTCCCGCGACGACCGTCCATTGCGGACGAACCCGGTCTCGTACGTCATTCCCTTGCCGCGCATGGCGGTTTCCTCTCGCTCGGGGACGCCGCTCACCTTACGCACGAAACTTGCGTGCACGCAAGTTTGCGTAGGCGCACGAAGACTGCGAGACTGAATACGTGACCGGATTGCGCGAACGGAAGAAGGAGGCCACCCGCGTCGCACTGCGCGAAGCAGCGCTGCGGCTGGCGCTCGAACACGGGCCGGCGAACGTGCGCGTCGACGACATCGCCGAGGCGGCCGGGGTCTCGCCGCGGACCTACAACAACTACTTCTCCAGCCGCGAGGAAGCGATCGTCGCCGCAGTCACCGCGGACCGCGAGAGCCGGATCGCCGCCGCCGTCACCGAGCGCCTTTCGGAGACCCGGCTGGCGGAGGCGATCGTCGACGCGATCACAGCGCAGTACACGGATCCCGGCGAGCAGAGCCGCGACGCACTGCTGCTGATCACCACGAATCCCGGGCTGCGAACGGCATTTCTTGACGCTCCGGCCGCGCTGGAAGACCCGCTGCAGGAAGTGATCGCGACCCGGGTCGGCGACCCGCAGACCGCGCGCGTGCTGGCCGCCTCCGTCGCAGCGGCAGTGCGGGTCGCGCTGGAGCAGTGGACACAGCCAGCGGGCAACGGTCTGGTCGTGGTGTCCGGGTCACTGCCAGACCTGTTGCGGCGCATGCTCGAACCGCTCGTTCCGGCCCTCGACGCCGCGGAGGCCTGAGGACTCAGACGTCGATCTGCTCGAAGATGTGCGGGTACGACTCGATGTCGTCGGAGGTCTCCGCCGCCAGCCGCTGGAACTCCGGGTTGCCGAACGCGGCGGCGAGCGCCCCGGTCGATTCCCAGACCGCGACGTTCATCAGCAGCTGGCTGCCCGCCGTTCCCCGGTGCATCCGCAGCGAGACGAATCCGGGCTGAGCCTTCATGTACTCGGCCTGCTTCTTGAAGGTGGCCAGGAACTCTTCGGTCTTCCCCTCTGGGACGACGAAGGTGTTGGCCAGGACGATCGGTCCGGTCTTCTCCTTGAACTGAGCGAACATCGGCGTGCGCGGGTCGAGGCTCTGCAACTTGGCCATTTCGGGACTTCTCCTTGCGATCGACTGAATCTAGCGTTGCTAGATACTGAGGCAACGCTAGCACTGCTACCGCTCGATTGTCTAGCAGCGCTAGAAATAGGCCAAGCCGGTGAATCCCCGTCCGCCTCGCGTTCAGTTCGGACATTCTCTTCACAACTTTGTGAAAGCTGTGTACCTTCTGAACTATTCAGAGGGGAAGGAGCGACGATGACCCGTCAGGCAGGACTCCCGCTCGCCAGGGGCGCGTGTCCGTTCGATCCGGTGCCGGCCCAGCGCACGCAGGCTCCGGTCGAGCCGCTGACCTATCCGGACGGCACCGAGGGCTGGCTCGTCACCGGATACCAGGAGGTGCGGGCAGTCCTCTCGGACAAGCGGATGTCCGCGCGAGTGGAGCTGACGAAGATCCCGATCGACTTCGGCCCGCTGCCACCGCCGAAACCGGCTGACCCGGGGGTGTTCAGCGGGATGGACGACCCGGACCACCACCGCTATCGCAAGCTGCTGACCGGGGCGTTCACCGTGCACCGGATGCACAAACTGGAGGACCGCGTCACGGAGATCGTCGACGACCACCTCGACGCGATGGCCGCCGCGGACGGTCCGGTCGACCTGGTGGAAGCGTTTGCGCGGCCGGTGCCGTCACTGGTGATCTGCGAACTGCTCGGCGCGCCGTACGAACGCCGCGCCGAGTTCGACAGGTTCACCACCACGATGTTCTCCAAGGACGTCCCGATCGCCGAGCGGATCGACGCCACCCAGGGCGTCGTCGCGTTCATCGCCGGGCAGATCGAGGAGAAGCGGGCGCGGCCGAGCGACGACCTGCTGTCCGACCTGGTCCGCGGCGGCGAGCTGACCGACGAGGAACTCGCCAACATCGGCATGATGCTGCTGGTCGCCGGATTCGAGACGACCCGCAACATGATCGCGCTCGGAACGCTGGTGCTGCTGGAGAATCCGGAGCAGCTGGCGAAGTTCAGGGCTGATCCGGACCTGGTCGCGGGCGCGGTCGAGGAACTGCTGCGCTACCTCAGCGTGATCCACATCGGCCCGATCCGCACCGCGCTCGAGGACGTCGAACTCGGCGGCGTGACGATCAAGGCGGGCGACCCGGTCGTCATGTCGCTGCCGGTGGCCAACCGGAATCCGGAGAAGTTCCCGGACCCGGACGAGCTGGACGTCACCCGGCGCGCGGCCGGGCAGCTGGCTTTCGGGCACGGCGTGCACCAATGCCTCGGGCAGCAGCTGGCCAGGGTCGAGATGCGAACCGCGCTGTTCCGGCTGTTCGCGCGCTTCCCGGACCTGCGGCTCGCGGTGCCGTTCGCCGAGGTGGACCTGCCGCACGACGCGTCGATCTACGGTCCGGTGCGGCTGCCGGTTACCTGGCAGCGGGAGTAGCCTGGCAGTGGCGGATCGAAGACGGGGATCGAGGTTTTCCGCGCTGTGCATGCGATTGCTCTGATTGGCGCCTTCACGTTCGTCTGGTTCGGGATGGTGCTCGCCATCTCGTTCCTGGAAGCCCCGCTGAAGTTCCGCGCGCCGGGGGTGACCATCCCGATCGGTCTCGGCATCGGCCGGTTGGTGTTCCGGGCCTTGAACCTCGCCGAGATCGTGCTCGCGACGGGGGTGGTGGTCACCGTGGTGGCCGGGCGGCCCGGGGCCGCCGTGACCGTGCTGGCGGCGGTGGCGGTAGTGGTGCTGATCGGGCAACTGGGAGCGGTCCGCCCGGCGCTGAACCGGCGGACGGACCGCGTCCTCGCCGCCCCGGAGGGCACGGAGCTGCCCCGGTCTCGGGCGCATTTTGTCTATATCGCAACGGAAACCGTGAAGGTCCTCGTGTTGCTGGCGCTCGGAATCCTGACCGTGGCCGGTTAGCGGCTCACGCGAACCCTTCCAGTTCGGCGATGCGGCGGAACACCTCACGGGTGTCCACCCGCTCCATCTCCGGGTCGAGTTCGTAATACACCGCAAGCACATTCTGCGCGAGCCGGCCGTGCTCGTCGAGGTCCGCGAACCGGCCCAGCGAGATGTCGCGCATCGCCTCCTCCGAGGTCATCCCCCGGCGGTGGCGGTCGGCCGCCTCGGCTTGCACCCACTGCAGGTAGTCGAGGACCGAACGGATGCCGTCGGCGTCGGTGACCGGGCCGTGGCCGGGCACGACGAACTCGGCGTCCATCGCCAGCATCGCGTCGCAGGCGGCGATCCAGTTCGACACCGGCCCCGCCCAGGTGATCGGGGTGCCGCCGATGAACAGCAGGTCCCCGGCGTACAGCACGCCCTCGTCGGGAACCAGCACGACGCTGTCGCCCTCGGTGTGCGCGGGGCCGAGGCAGCGGATTTCCACTGCCACGCCGCCGATGTCGAGCTTCAGCTGTTCGGCGAACGTCCGGGTCGCGTAGGTCGCGGTGATGGAGTCGAAGTCGAACGGGTGCAGGATGTGCTGGGCGAACCGGCCCAGCGGACCTTCCTGATGCACCAGGCCGCGCATGAGATCGGGGCCGTTGGTGCGCATTTCTTCCGCCGTGGCAACGGAGGCGATGATGGCGGCGTCGGCGACCAGTTCGTTGCCGAACCAGTGGTCTCCGTTCGCGTGCGTGTTCACGACTGTCTTGATCGGACTGTCTGCTGTGGTGTTCCGCAGACCGGTCAGCATTTCCCGGGTCATCGGCACGTCGAAGAGGGTGTCGACGAGCAGGGATTCTCCTGCCCCGGCGATCAGTCCGGCATTGCTCCAGCCCCAGGTCCCGTCCGGGACCAGCCAGGCCGAGCAGTGTTCGGTGAGCCGGTGCTGTCCTTTGGTGTAGGGAATATCTTGGGGCACACTTACCTCCTAGGAACGTGCACCTCGGGTGCACCTTGATATGAAGCCACTCCCGCGCCTTCCGGTGCGGTCTGCCGATGTCCCACCGGGTTTCGCAGCACACCGATGCCAGCCGCGGCAAGTTCCACCACGTCGCCCGGCTGGATCCAGCGGTCCAGTTCCAGCCCGCATCCACCGCCGACGGTGCCGAGCCCGAAGAACTCCCCGGGATAGATGTCTTCGTCCAGCGACGCCCACGCGAGCACCTCGGCGAACGAGAACTGACGGTCCTTTGTGGACCCGGAAGCCCAGACCTCGCCGTTGACCGTCGCCGACATCCGCACCGCCCATTCGTCGACCTCGTCCATGGTGAGCACGCACGGGCCCATCGCGGTGCAGAAGTCTTTCCCTTTGGACGGACCGATCGTCAGGCTCATCTCGAACATCTGGATGTCGCGCGCGCTGACGTCGTTGAAAATCGTGACGCCGGCGATGCGTCCGGCAGCCTCGGCCGGGGTGAGGTTTTTGCCGCCGCCGGAGGTGAAGAAACCGAGCTCGAGTTCGAAGTCGAGCTGTGCGGTGTAGGACGGCCAGAGCAACGGCTCCTCCGGCCCGATCACCGTCTCGACGTTGCCCTGGTAGCAGATCGGCATCGCCTCGAAAGCGGGCGGAACGGCGAGGCCGGAGCCGGAGGCGTGCTGGGTGTAGGTCAGGTAGTCGCGAATCCGGCGCGGCCTCGGCACCGGGGCGAGCAGCCGGACCTCCTCCTGCGGAAGCACCGCCGGATGACCTTCGTCGATCAACGAGTCGCCTTTTTCCGCCGCGGCGTCTGCGAGCTGAAGCGCCTGCTCAGTCCTGGCGCGCGCCTCGGCCCCGCCCTCGAAGAAGGCGACCATCTCGGCCGGGACTTCGGCCCCGGCCTTAACCGCCCGCAAGACCCGCGCCGGATCCACCACGACGTCGCCATGCAGCACACCGAGCCGGGCCGTACCGGCGGATTCGTAGGTGACCAGCCGCATCGCCGCCTCCTTGAACTGGAGTATAAGTTTGGACTTGGGTCCAAGTTATGCCGCGACGTAAGTAGCGTCAAGGGCGTCGTTCAGCAGGCGCCGGGAGGAAATGATGGTTGACTGCGAGGCATGACGGCAGAAGCGACGGGCGACCGGCGGACCAGGCAGCGACACGAACGCCGGGACCGGCTGTTCCAGGCGGCCGTGGAGCTGTTCGTGGAGCGCGGCTACGACAACACCACGATGGAGGACATCGCCGAACGAGCCGACACCGCGCGCGCCACCGTGTTCAACCACTTCCAGCGCAAGACGGCGTTCCTGGACGAGTGGAGCCTGCGCCGCCGGGAACGCGCGATGACCGCGGTGCGCGCCGAAAACCTCGAGGACCGGCCGCTGCGCGAGGTGCTCAGCCGGTACCTGATCGAACTCGCGCGCAACAGCCTCGACTCCCGAGCCGAGACGATCGCCTGCATGGGCGCGGCGATCCACTCCACCAACGTCTTCGGCAACCCGGAACTGGCCCGCGAGTTCGGCACGTTCGTCGCACGGGCGCAGGAGGCCGGGGAGATCCGCGCGGACATCGACCCGGCGCAGGCCGGGTTGTTGCTTGCTACGTCTTATTTCGGGACGCTGAGTTCGTGGATCGAGAGCGAGGACGCTCCGTTTGATCTGCAGGAGCATTTGCTGAACATGGTGGAGATGATCCTGCGCGGGATCGCGGTTCGGTAGCTGCTCGTGAGTGTTTGTGCCGGTGAGAACCCCAATTCCGCGTAGCTTGAGGCGGCACTACGGGTGCGGTTGAGGCGCGCCTGCCCGGGTCGAAGGCCCTAAGCTGGGCCAGTAGTCCGTGAGGGGAACCCTGAGGGACTCAGAGTCCCTCATAAACGCCTGGTGTCCGGGATCCTGCTGCTCGTGCTCGTCACGAGCGGCACGTTCTTCCTGGCACA